>QIEB01000076.1 GCA_003229495.1 Flammeovirgaceae bacterium | reverse complement strand
TATTGAAAAACTTCGGACTATATATAGTGGGAATCTTACCTACGCGGCAAATTGGGGTGATGAATTCGAAAATGTGACATTTTGGGACCAGCTAGACTTAATAGGACTGAACTGTTACTATCCTCTGTCGGATAAAAGCCAGGCCAACCAAAATGAATTGCAGCATGGATTTACTGCTGTGCTGAATAAAGTAGCTAAGGTCAAGGCCCGATATAATAAGCCATTACTGATTACAGAAATTGGCTTTCGCAGTGTGGAAGCACCATGGATAAATCCTCATGAAGAGGCCGGTGATAAGAATTTCTCAGAGGAAGATCAGGCAAAAGCATATGCTGCAGTTTTTCAGGTCCTGGCAAAATCCCCGGTAATCGATGGAATATTTTGGTGGAAATGGCCAACTAACATGGACCATAGAAGTGAGGAGGACCGACGTTTTGTTCCATATGGTAAAAAGTCAGAAGAGGTTATTGATTATTGGTTTAAGTTGAACCCGGTTTCTGGATCAAAAAAAAATTAGCGGCTTCCATTTCTGAAAGCCGCTACAACCAAAACTTAAAAAAATAGACGGGAGAAGGAAGACGTGGGTTTACTCAGTTACGAGTAAACTCTACTTTCCTCTTCTTACTCATCTTATCATACACCATGGTTAGACCATTATCATTGTAGTTTTCAATTTTCCATTCACCTGCCATAGGGCCCATAACGCTATTTCGATCTATTTCAATGACTATGTATCCGCAATTCCGGATAGGATACCATGTCCCAGCTATTTCGGTATCTGAGTTCCAGATAAACAGTTCGCCGTCTTTCTTGAATTGAAAATTGTACCCTTCAAAACGTGTATCCGTACCTTTCTCATTTTCTGTATAGTTTTTAACAGACCATTCCCCTTGAACCAGATAATTGATCAGTTCGATGCACTTGATGGTTAGGATCGGCTTTCCCTTATTCAAATGCAACTCCATTCGAAGCGTCCCCTCTTCATAAACGAGGGTGATCTTTTCATCCTGGATGTCGGTTATGATCCATTCTCTGCTCAGTTCAGTAAGCTGACCAGCTTGAATATTGAGTCTCAGCTGGTCACAGTTTCCTGTGAGTATCCATTCACCAAGTACAGCGGGACCAACCACCACCTCTGTCGCCAATTGATTGTTCTCCAAAAAGGTAAGCCCCGTCCCAATGAAGTTTTCACTTACATCATCATCATTTATAACCATGTAGTCGATGAACCAGGAGGTATTCAACATATTAGCTTGTAATTCATCACATAGAGGAATACGTCCTTTAGTAATTTGTAAGCTGGCATCTGAGGTTTCGTTTTCAAAGGCAATAAACTGATTATTAGTTTGTTGAATGATCCAGGTGTTTTCAAGTAGATGATATGGCATCGGAAGCATTTGGTCATCCTGCCATTGGATTACCAGTGTTTGGCATTTGTCCGTAATTGCCCACATTCCAACCAGTTCCTCACCTTCAATATGAAGGACCACCACGCCATCGTCTTTAAAGTCCAGATAGGATCCCCTGGTTTCTCCGGTTACCTCATTGGCACCGCCGGTGAACATAGTGATTGACCAAATACTATCGGTCAGGATATTGGTAAAATTGTCGCAGGATTGACAGCTGAGCGCTTGAAACGGGACCACTTGCAAGCTAAATTCTTCATCTCCCTTGTCGTCTTGTTCAATAAAATTCATCTCCGAATCGGTGAGCCAGGTGATCACCCACTCGTCCTCTAACTGTCCCAGTGGTTCAGGGCTATCAGGGATCCGTATTACCAAAAGGGTGCTGTCCGATGACAGGATCCACTCACCTTCGACGATCTCACATTCTTTAGTAATCTTAAAAACGAAATGTGGGAGAAACTCCAAGAATACATTCTTGAACAAGGATGTTTTATCCTGTCCATCATTCTTAAAAAGAGTCACTTTCCAGACCTTATGGAGTATTAGATCAGTACTTACCCTCATCCCGGGCCTATCTTCATCGCCTGTTTGAATGCACGATGCAAGTCCGATGAATACGAGAAGAATTGATAAAGTGAAAAGTGTCCAAAGTAATTTCTTCATAGAGTTAGAATCCGTCCGCCTCAATTCCTCCACATGACGCAATAGAGCAGTACTGTGGTTGCCTGTAAATTCGAGCATGATTTTTGTGGTTACCAAACTTCCAACCACTGTATATATAAAGATGAAGTTAAGGCAACCAAAACCCTTGTTATATGCGTCATATAGGTGAAAATAATGTCTACTTGGATCTTGACAACAAGCAGGTAATTGATCCTATACTTAAAAAGTGCCGAAGAGGGGATCGACGGGCACAAAAGAGGCTTTATAAGCTCCTTTACCCCTATAGTATGAGCATATGTTTACGTTATGCACATGACGAAGACGAAGCCATGGAGGTATTAAATGACGGATATTTAAAGATATTCGCTAAAATCGATCAACATAACCCCAATCGATCTTTTAAAGCCTGGGCCAGAAGAATTTTTATAAACACCGCTATTGACCACTATCGGAAAAACGAAAAACATTATCATTCACTGGAAATTGAAACAGTTGATACAGGACATATCAAGCCGGATGTACTTGATCGTTTAGCTGCTTCGGATATCCAGGTGATGGTAAGTAAGTTACCGCCTGCATATAGGTTGATATTTAATCTATATGTGATAGAAGGATATAATCATCGGGAAATTTCAGAAAAAATTGGAATCAGTGAAGGGACCAGTAAATCGAACTTATCTAAAGCCAGAGTTCGATTGAGGAAAATGATTGGCCACGCCAACCAAGAGGGCAGCAGTAATTATGGATGATAAGCAGTTTGATAATATTGTAAAAAACAAGCTGGAATCACTATCACCTCCTTATAGAGAGGATGCGTGGAAGGCCCTGGATTTTCGGCTGGATCTGCTAGCTCCGCTACCATGGTATTCGCGCTGGAAGAGTTTTTTAGTAGCCAGCAGTTTAGGGGTGATCACCCTGCTCAACATTGGCCTGTGGTATAAAGTTGATAGCGACCAAGACCAGCTGAAACAGTTGTTAAAGGAGATCAGTGTGGAGAATAAAGGAGCTTCAGGTGTAGATACCGTTTATATTGTCACCGAAAATTATTTAGGAACTTCTTTTTTAAGTAACTCTAAGGCATTGGCTGTTAGTACACCCACTGGAAGTGGTACTCTAAACTTTCTTGATCCGTTGACCATTTATAAGATTACTTCAGGTGCCGGAGACCACTCAGCACCAGTATCGGAGGTAAGTATTCAGGGAGAGATGCCCTCGTTCAGTGGCAGCAGCGAAATTCCAGTGGAATTAAACAGTCCTGTGACCAGCGTACAGGCTCTGGATCCGTTTGATCAGCAGTATCACTTGAGTGCTCCCAATGGTGATGAGATGTACGTAAGGGGAGTGGTATTGCCTCCATCAAAAAAGAAATGGGACCACCCACTTGATCCAAGAATAGGCTTGTCTTTTGGATATATGATTCCTGACCCTGATGTGGGTGAACGATTTGTTACCTCCAGACAAAGTCTATTAATAGAAACTCCGGTACGTGGAAATTTCCACTTTTTAAGCGGTTTATCGTTCCAGGAGATCACCTATAAATTGGATGACGTAGATGACGATAATTTCGAAAGGACGACCTTATTGAAATACCCGGACTTTGGTTCTTTTACTACTTCGCCGGATGAAATTAGGGTTGAAAATAAAATGTTGCAAATACCACTTTACTTCAGGTACTATAAACCGTTGAACAGAAATTGGTCAGTATTTGCCGGAGGAGGCCCCACTTTAGATATATTGTTGAATCAGAAATTCACTTATAGTTTCCTGGAAATACGCGATGAACAGCTGGTCAAATTCGACGAAGTTAGAGAATCGAATGACTTAAAGATTAGCCTGGGCAGTCTCTCCGGAAACATTGGGGTTGAGCACTACTTCAGTGGTCGCTTATCTGCTCAAATGGAGTTGAACTACCAATACGGATTGGGAAAAATTGGCCTGGAAGGCCGCTCATTCAACTCGTTTGCAGTTAGCGGGGGACTGTTTTATAAGTTGAACATCAACGGAAGACCTTAGTCTTCCCGGCCATCCCGCCTTAAGTATTACTTCAATTATTACCAACGGTTTTTGTTTGTTTCCTGTTAATACACTTAATTGGATAAGATTTTTTTTAACATTATCTTTTAACAAACATCAGTAAAGAAGTGGGTAAAAAAAAGGAGCCATCCCCCAGAAACAAATACCTTACCGAGGTTGCTTGGGAAGTATGCAATCAGGTTGGAGGTATATACACAGTAATTAGAACCAAAGCCACCAGTATTGTAGAAAAATATGGAGATAATTACTGCGCCACATCGTGATGTCAGGGCTGAGTTTGATCCGTCCGACGAATTGAAGGGACCAATTGGAAAGGCGGTTGCCAAGATGCGTGAATTGGGATTTTATGCCCACTATGGTACTTGGCTAGTGGCAGGCAGGCCAAAAGTAGTGTTGCTGGATCCTAAGGAAGCTATGGATAACCTGGAGGAAATCAAATATTTCTTATGGGAGAATCACAATATAGGCATTCCGGAAAACGATGAATTGCTTAATGGGGTAGTGACGTTTGGTTATTTAGTCAGGGTGTATCTACAACTGTTGGCAGAGCAAATTTCATCAAAAGACGAGCTGATAGGTCACTTTCACGAATGGATGGGCGGATCATGCATCCCAGACCTGAGAAGAGAGAAGGTAAGAATGAAAATTATTTTCACCACTCATGCTACCATCTTGGGGCGGTATCTGGCTATGAACAATCCCACTTTTTATAATCACCTTCCTTTTTTCGAATGGGAAAATGAGGCGAAACGATTTGGGATTGAGACATTGGCCAGGTTTGAGCGGGCAGCTGCTCAGCAGAGTGATATTTTCACCACCGTAAGTGACGTAACCGCCCGCGAATGCGAGTTTTTGTTGGGTCGTAAACCGGATATTGTGCTGCCTAATGGCATAAATATCAAGAAATTCGACGTCCAACATGAGGTTCAGAATATACATCAGGAGTATAAAGATGAGATCCATCAATTTGTGATGGGGCATTTTTTTCAAAGCTACGGCTTCAATCTGGATAAAACTCTTTACTTTTTTACTTCCGGACGCTATGAATATGTTAATAAAGGGTTTGATCTTACCCTGCAGGCACTGAATATCCTAAATGAAAGGATGAAAAAAGCCAATTCAGAAATGACCGTGGTTATGTTTTTTATCACCAACAAAGAGGTCAATTCCATTAATGCAGATACTTTACAATCTCGTGGAGTAATGGAAGAAATACGACAAACGTGTGATGTGATTATCAAACAAGTCCGGGATAAATTGTTCTATTCCATGACGGCCAATACCCAATACTTACTTCCGGATCTGAACAAGATGGTTGACGATTATTGGAAGCTGCGCTTAAGAAGGACCATTCAAAGCTGGAAAACCGAAAATTTACCAGCTGCGGTAACCCATGACCTGATTGATGTTCAAAATGATGATATTATAAAATACCTGGATCAATCAGAATTGAAAAACCGGGAGGAGGACCGGGTTAAGATTGTCTATCATCCTCAATTCATCAGTCCTACCAATCCATTGTTTGGTATTGAATATTCACAATTTGTCAGGGGATGCCATTTGGGAATATTTCCCAGTTATTACGAGCCTTGGGGATATACCCCAATGGAGTGTATTGCCAGTGGTGTGCCAGCCATTACCTGTGATTTATCCGGGTTTGGCGATTTTGTGTTACGGACCATTCCAAACCATGAAACCTCCGGGGTCTACGTGGTAAGAAGAAGCAAACAAACCGACAACGTTTCTGCCGATCAATTAGCGGATTTTTTTCTTTCCTATATACACTCCAGCAGACGAAGTCGCATCACTATGCGCAATGAAGTGGAACGTTGTGCGGAAAATTTTGACTGGAAATACTTGATATCTCATTATTTGAAAGCATACAGCATGGCCAGTGAAAAAGCCACCAAAGTGGTGTGATCCTGGACCTAAATTCAGGGATAAATATGTGGATACAATTTTTAGGCACCGGCGATGCCTTTTGCAGTGGTGGTAGATTTCAAACATGTTTTCTGGTTAAAGTACCGGATTATTGTTTTCTGATTGATTGTGGCGCCACCTCGCTGCTTGCTATGAAGCAAAGCAACATCGACTCAAATCTTATAGACGGAATAATAATTAGTCATTTTCATGGAGACCATTTCGGTGGCTTGCCCTACTTTTTGCTGGACGCAAATTTCAGTGGCAAAAGGAAGAGAGCTTTGACCATTGCAGGTCCGCCCGGTGTAGCGGTCAGGGTGGAGGAGCTGCTGGTAACTTCGTATCCAACGGTTGATATTGACCACCTGACATTTGCAGTGGAGTTTATTGAATTCCGGGAAAATCAGAATATTGCCATGGGTCCTTTACAGCTTGAGAGCTTTCCAGTGGTGCATGTCCCTGCATCCCTGCCACATGGAATCAGGGTAAACCATCATAATACAACTTTGGCATTCAGCGGCGATACCGGTTGGACGGATAACCTTTATAAGATTGCAGATTCTGCAGATTTGTTAATATGTGAATGTAATTTTTTTTCAACTGAGCTGCCTTCTCATTTGAATTACCGGAAAATCACTGTTGAAAGAGATAACTTTAATTGCAAACGTATTATTCTTAACCACCTGGGAAAAGAAATGCTTGACAATATGGCTGCGTGCAAGCTTGAGTGTAGTAGTGACGGGATGATTGTTGAAATATGATTCATGGAGGGTTGAACGATAATAAAAGAATAAATAAATCACGTTATTAATCACGTGATTAATAACGTTACTAATCATCACCGAGCTAATATTATTGATAGTATCCGAGAGGTAGAAAGATCATTTATTGAAAGCAGTTTACACCAACGAGTGTCATGACCAATAGAAATAGAGGAATCTTGTACGCTCTAGTTGCGGCGTTTTTGTGGGGGTTTTTGGCTATAAGCTTAAAAGTAGCATTAAACTACGTACCCACGTTGACTATCGTATGGATACGATTCATAGTGGCCTTTATGGTTTTATGGTCTCTTCTATTCTTTAAAGAAAGATCGGCACTGCAAGTCCTGAAAAAGCCACCTTGGTTAGCCATTGTGGCAGCGGTAGCATTGACTTTCAATTATATAGGATATATGAAGGGTTTGGATTTAACTACGCCCAGCAATACTCAGGTGATAATACAATTGGCGCCATTGCTATTGGTGGTGTCGGGATTAATCATTTACAAGGAAAAGGTCAGCGCCCAACAGACGCTGGGGTTTATAATTGCCTTGTTTGGTTTTGGAATATTTTATCACGACCAGATTAGCCAGTTTTTGGGCTCACCGGATAATTATAATGCAGGAGTTACCTGGGTGGTAGGGGCCGCCTTGGCCTGGGTGCTATTTGCCAGTTTACAGAAGGGGTTGGTACAAAAATTTCATGCTCAGGGATTAAATCTGCTGGTATATTTGGTTCCCGGTATATTGCTCATACCATGGGTGGATTTCAATTTAATAGCTTCCTTAAGCTGGCCGTTGTGGGCTTTGATGATTTTTCTGGGACTGAATACACTATTGACTTATGGGGCCATAGCGGAAGCCTTTAGATTTATACCTGCAAATAAAGTTGGAATAATTGTTACCATAAATCCCATAATTACCCTTGTTTCCATGGGATTACTAACTACCATTGGCGTTAGTTGGATTGAACCAGAACGTATTTCATTTTACGGGTTTTTGGGAGCAGTACTGATTTTAGTTGGTGTGATCACTGCTATTATATTACAAAAGAAGCCTAGCCCGGATAATTTGGTAACCCGGAAGTGGAAGTTACCACTAAAAAGATAGAAATCATGGAATCACTAAATGTGGTATTTCAGTGCAATCTCATATTTTTCAAAACGTGCCGCACCGCCTCTTCTTTTGGTAGTGTGCAACAATTCACCTTGGTGGTTGTAAACGGTCAATACAATATCGGGACCACCCTCTGTAAAGGACTCCAACACGTTTTTTACAAACTGCTTCTGACGATATAGTATGGTAAAACTTCCGTCCATGGCCGTCTCGCCTTGTCCCAAAAAATCATCATCCGTAAGAAGGTCAATATCAAAGGCTTTTACTATTAATCCTGACAAAGGTTTATCCTGATCACCGGTTATGGTTCCTGCGATTAAATAAGCGTGCGGCATGGTACTTACTGGCATTTTATGGGAAAAAACCAAAGGTACTATATAAAATCTTATGATGCCCTGATTAGGGTGAACTTCAAATTCTCTTCAAAAACCCTCAATATCTTTGTGACATATGAAAGTGCTTGTGGTTGAGGATCATGCCGAGTTGGCAGAAAATGTGCATATCTATTTGGAAAAAGAGGGCTATGTGTGTGAGGTCTCTGATTCATTTGAACAAGCTATGGCTAAATTGGCAGGATTCAAGTACGACTTGATGGTATTGGACCTAATGTTGCCAGACGGTAATGGGCTTGAAATATTACAATGGGCTAAACAAACACATCCGGACATGGGGGTACTAATTTTGTCCGCTAAAAATTCACTGCATGACAAGGTCAAAGGACTGGAGTTGGGAGCAGATGATTATCTGCCCAAACCTTTTCATTTAGCTGAATTAAATGCCAGATTAAAAGCTATATATAGAAGGAGACAACT
>QIEB01000226.1 GCA_003229495.1 Flammeovirgaceae bacterium | reverse complement strand
TGCAAATAAACTTGAATTACGGCAATAATTTTGTAATTTTGTAGTCCCGTAACGAGTCTTTATCAAAAAACACATACTATGTCAAAACTTCGAATACTCTATGTTGCCAGTGAAATAAATCCATTTCTTCAAACCTCTGAAGTGGCAGATTTTGTTAGAAGGTTACCACAAGGAATGCAAGAGCTTGGAATGGAAATTCGAATTTTAGTCCCCCGGTTTGGGACTATCAACGAGCGAAAGAACAGGCTGCATGAGGTAGTAAGGCTTTCAGGCATCAACATCGCAGTGGGTGAAGAAGAAAAGCCGCTGGTAATTAAAGTAGCATCTATACCTAATGCAAAACTTCAGGTTTACTTTATAGATAACGAGGACTATTTCCACAGAAAATCCGTTTTCTTCGATAAGGAGGACAAATTTTATGAAGATAACGATGAACGTGCCATCTTTTTCTGCAAAGGAGTTATTGAAACGGTTAAGAAGTTGGGTTGGGCACCGGATATCGTGCATTGCAATGACTGGATAACAAGTTTAATCCCCATGTACTTGAAGACAACCTATAAGAACGATCCCATATTCCAAAATGCTAAATGTGTGTTTACCGTGTATGATCATAGTTTCAATCACAAGTTCAACCAAAGCATTATAGAAAAGGTAAAGATGATCGATATTGAAGACAGCATGTTGGTCAACTTGCAGTCTGCAGACTATGAGGGTTTGATAAAGTTGGGGGCAGAATATTCAGATGCAGTAATCAGAGCTGAAGAAGAGGATAGTGCAAGCCTCAACAAACTGTTCGCAAGTCTGGAGAATCTCAAGAAACTTGATACCATTGAGAAGGACAATAGTTTGGTAGACTCCTATTATAATTTGTATAATGAGTTGGTTGACTAAGCAAATTTCATCCATTATATTATTTGGGCTGATGATATTATCAGCCCTTTTTTCATGCGAAGATCCCAGCAGGCTGGGTATTGATCTAATTGACGACGATGATGACCTTGCGGTGTTGTTTACCGAAATTGAACTTGATTCCAAGGTGGTGCAATTAGATAGTATCAATACTACCAATCGAGGAACAATGATGACTGGGGATCACACGGATAGTGATTTTGGTAACTTAAAGGTACAAAGTTATCTGCGATTGCTACCTCCCAGCACCAACCCCAACATACCGGAAAATGTGTTGGAAGCAGACTCTGTAAAGATGGATTTGCGTTTCAATTACTTTTTTGGACAAAGTTTTCCTGTACCCCATCAGTTATCAGTTCATAAGCTTTCTGAGCAGCTGGAAACTAACTTTACCTACTATAGTTTTAATAGCACACCTTTTGAACCAGTTAGTGTCATTGACACAACCTTTATTGTTTCAGAACCAGACACACTTTTAAGTTTTGATCTGGAGGCCATAAAGGACGAGTTGTTTTTGGCGCTTAAGGACTACAAAACAGATAGTGCGGGAGTAGCGGACTTTTTAGAACAGTTCAAAGGAATGACCTTGATTTCAGGCCCAACTAGTAATGCTGTATTGGGTTTCAATATCGCAAGCAATGAAAGTAATATTACTCTGTACTACACCACCAACGACTCCATAGTTAATTCCGTTAGAATCACTTACTCCACCTACTATAATCAGATAAGTCCGGATTTCGCAGGGACTGAACTGGATGGTATTGAATTGCTTACGGATTTCAGTCCGGTATCTGGAAAATCATACCTCCAAACGGGCACTGGGTTGGCTCCTAAGGTTAACTTTCAACCATTTTTTGACTTCATAGATAATGATACCACCGGAATCATCGTGATTAATAGGGCCGAGTTGGTAATGGACAATTTGCAGGGGCTTGCCGGCTCCATTGTACCACCTTTGCAAATGTCTTTTTACTTTACCAACGAAGCCAATGAAACTATTATCGTGGGTGAGCAGGTTGAGTTACCGGCTACCATACAGACTGATGCGGTTTATATCGCTGCCAGTAGGAACAATCTGGACCCATTCAATGCCAATGTGCGCTCCGTTCAGGCGCGACTGGATACTTTGAACATCCAGTACCAAACCGAAGTCACCTTATTTTTGCAATTAATAGCTGATGGAGCACTCAGTAGAAATGTCGTTGATAAAGTCTTTACTATTCCATTTTCTTTCGTAGAAGTACCCACCTCAGTTAGAGACAATGGAAGAAATCTAGACCGGTTTATATTGGAACCTGATAACCTCCGCCTGGAAATATTTTATACAAGACGTAGATAAATTAAATAAAATCTTCTTATCTTTATATTATTAAAGATAAGTAAAATGTGTGGTATAGTAGCGTACATAGGTTCCAGGAAGGCTTCACCAATCGTAATAAAGGGACTAAAGAGACTGGAATATCGAGGATACGACAGTGCGGGTATAGCCCTAATTGAGGACTCTTCCCTGTCAATATATAAGAAAAAGGGTAAAGTAACGGACCTTGAATCTCACTTGGGCAACCTTAATCCTCAAAGTACTATTTGCATTGGCCATACCCGCTGGGCCACTCATGGTGAACCTAATGACGTAAATGCCCACCCTCATTTTTCTGCCTCTGGAAATCTGGCAATTATCCACAATGGGATAATTGAGAACTATTCCTCCATTAAAACAGATCTCCAAAACAAGGGATATGAATTTAAAAGCGATACAGATTCCGAGGTATTTATCTACTTCATTGAGGATATACAAAAAAGGAATAATTGCTCCCTGGAAGAAGCGGTTAGATTGGCGTTAATTAAAATTGTAGGAGCATATGCAATTGTGATCCTGTCAGAGGACAGCCCTGATACATTGATAGCGGCTCGCAAAGGAAGCCCATTGGTGATTGGAATCGGGAAAAATGAATTTTTCCTGGCTTCCGATGCTACTCCCATCGTGGAATACACTAACGAAGTTGTTTACATGAATGATCAGGAGATGGCCATTATAAATAAGGACAATCTGATCATCAAAACCACTCAGGATGTGGAGACCACCCCGTACATTCAAACTCTGGACATGGAATTGGATACCATCGAAAAAGGCGGGTATGATCACTTTATGTTAAAAGAGATTTTCGAACAACCCCGTTCTGTAGGAGATTGTCTGCGCGGTAGACTTAATGCAGACACTGGTCACCTGGTGCTGGGAGGGATCAGGGAATACGCTAATAAACTGGAGAACACCGATAGAATATTGATAGCCGCTTGTGGTACCTCCTGGCACGCCGGCTTGGTAGCAGAATATTTTATTGAAGAATTTTGCCGCATTCCGGTTGAGGTGGAATACGCTTCAGAGTTTAGATACCGCAATCCGGTGATTAAGGAGGGTGACGTGATGATTGCCATTTCACAGTCTGGTGAAACTGCTGATACTCTGGCAGCCATTGAACTGGCCAAGTCCAAGGGGGCCATTATTTTTGGGGTTTGCAATGTTGTTGGTTCGTCAATAGCCCGTGCATCACATGAAGGTGCCTATACTCACGCAGGGCCTGAGATTGGGGTGGCTAGTACCAAAGCTTTCACCGCTCAATTGACGGTGTTATTTATGATTGGGTTGCGGGTTGCTCATCGAAAAGGTACTATTTCTGAAGGTCAATACAGGGAATTATTGGTGGAGATGGAGCAGGTACCCTCAAAAATTGCCAAAGCATTACAGCTAAACGAACAAATAGAATGTATAGCGGACCTGTTCAAGGATGCCAGAAATTTTCTGTATTTAGGTAGAGGATATAATTTCCCAGTGGCCCTTGAAGGGGCCTTGAAACTAAAAGAAATATCCTACATCCATGCTGAAGGGTATCCGGCAGCAGAAATGAAACACGGCCCAATTGCCTTGATTGATGAGGAGATGCCGGTGGTGTTTATAGCTACTAACGACAGTTCGTACGAAAAAGTGGTGTCCAATATTCAGGAAGTCAAAGCCCGAAAGGGAAAAGTAATTGCAGTAGTAACTGAAGGGGACACCCTAATTCCAGAAATGGCGGAATTTGTAATCGAGGTGCCGGCCATCCATCATGCACTAATGCCCATGATCTCAGTCATCCCCTTACAGCTTTTAAGTTATCACATTGCGGTAATGCGGGGTTGCAATGTGGACCAACCAAGAAACCTGGCAAAGTCTGTTACAGTTGAGTAGGGATCTATTGTTCAGCCAGGAAACGTTTTTTCAATAAAGGGCAAATCTGGTATCGTTCCTCATTTGTATCCAGGCGCAAGGCTTCCAATAACTCATAAATATGGACAAGACCAATTGTTTTGGCCATTTCAAAGGGGCCTGCGGGGTAGTTTGCTCCAAGTTTCATGGCCAGGTCAATATCTTGTTCCCGAGCTGTTCCTTCTTGTACCATATAATATGCTTCGTTGATGATCATACATATCACCCTTGGTGTGACCATTCCCACCCTATCTTCCACAATTCTATATTCACTATCCAGTCGTTTGCAAATTTTCTGAACCAAAGAGGGGTCCACCTC
>QIEB01000338.1 GCA_003229495.1 Flammeovirgaceae bacterium | reverse complement strand
TAAAATCCTGATTTTGTCTCTCAAAATTTAAAACTTCCAACTCTCTGATTTCTTGTGGGCCTAAAGATCTTAAATGGCTGATTTCTTTCAAGGCATCCAGACGGATTTCTATGTGCTCCAGTTTGGTAACCATTTTATTCCTGGTATTGATCATCATGCTAGTAGTTATTAATTGAAAAAAAGGCACTGTCAAACAGCGCCTTTTTGAACGGAAATCATCGAATAGTGTATGTCTTCTACGTTTCTATTTCCAAATATAAAACGGTTGCATTTGCATTTTGAGCCTTATTGTCTGCTGCAAATCAAACAATGTGGGCTCAGTCATTAAAGTCAATAGTATACGGTGTTTCATGCAATATGCTAAAGTTCAATATATTATTATAAAAGTGCTATTTATAATAACTGTTTCTCTTTTATACGATATGTTAGCAAAAAGTAACCTCTGTAAGGGTTTTAATTATTCTGGACTTTTTTGGCAGTGGGCAGAGTGGAAGTAGTATCAGCTGACCGCTTCTTTTTCTTCCTCTTAAAAATGTTGAATACTTCATCCACCCGCTCTTGATTCAGCAGTTCTTTTGCTGTACTTTTTAGACTTTCACTGGAGGTGCTATCTTCAACACTTCCGGTTATTAGACTATCCAGCTTTGATTGTGCGGATTCGGTAAATTTTTGAGATTGCTCTCTTACCAGTACTTTAGCACTGTCTCTAACCTCTTCAGACTTTTGTTGTATAGCAGATTGGGCCAGTCCGGCAGTGGTATTTCCTTGTTGTATACCACCTAAACTAAAGTTAGGGTCAGTATAATTACCTGATAGTTTCAAATTAATATTGACTTTATCATTTTCCGGCTGGTTGGTTCCTGTTAAACTGGCAATTGCCTGGTTAACCGAAGCACCAATGACTCCCGCTGGAACTTCCATATTTAATATAAAATCTACACTTCCATCTATTCCTGTACTTCCCGATATTATGGTTTTATAGTTCCCAAAGGTTGCAGCAAAAGGCGCTACCTGGAGCTGGCCATTTTCGATTTTTACCTTCATAATGACATCGTTCAGATTAAATTCCGAAGGGCCGCTGGTAAACTGGGTTATCTGCGTAAATCCCTCTACCAATTTGGAATCCATTCCGGAGAGTGCGGCAGTCATAATGTTTACCAGTCCGTTTCCTGTCAAGGTGTTCAACGCCGGCATCATGTCCTGCTGTAGTTCACCTTTCAACTTGAAACTTGAACTAAAGTCTCCTTTCATGAATTGTGTAACAGGGGCAAGGATTTTGACTGTATTAAAAGCGTTGAAAGCGTCTTTGAAGGCGATCTCCTGCATATCAATCTCAAAATCAAATTTTGGATGTTTCAAATCATTGGAGTCATAAGTTCCGCTAGCTGCAATATTTCCCCCCATAGAGTTAAAATAAAGCTCCCGCATGCTTGCTACCCCCCCTTTTATCAGTATCCGCCCTCTAAATTCATCAAGAGTCATGTTATCGTAGTATACAGTACCAGCCCGTGATTGAATATCAAAATCAATATTTGTGGGGATCTGTAGTACCGTCAGTTTTTCCGTTTCATCAGTTTCAACCGATGCCGTCATCCACTCATTTAGGTTTACATTTTCTGAAGTAATGTTCAGGGCACCGATTATCGGAACATTTTCCTGAAATAGGTAGTTAATGTAATTTGATATTCCGCCGTTAATTTTTAGGTCGGTAGTACCTGTCAGCGCTTGTATGTTAGTTAAGGTAATTTGTTGTGGTGTAAAGGAAGCCTCACCTGAATTGATTCGAAACGGATGATTGAGGTTTTCACTTGCATAAACAAAATTACTAATGGTAAAATTACCAGAGGTTGGAATCTCCGCATACTGCTGTGCTTCCAGGTTCGACAATTTGCCGTTGGAACTTAAACTGCCTCGAATGATCCCTTTTAAAGTAATGTCTTCCAGAGAAAATACTTTTGAGATTTTTTCCAGATCCATGCCTCCTTGAATGTCTACGTCCCAGGAATAGTTGTTGGGATTCACCAATGTAAGGCTGCCGGCAAATTTTTCTCCATCCATTAAAAAGCTAAAGTCAGGCACCTCGATTCGAGTATCAGTTAACAGACCGCTTTGATTGGTTACCGTTGAACGTAGGTTTAATTTTTCCAGTGATTCGGGAAACTCATCGGTTTTTATAAACCCGTTTTTAAGCTCCATACTGGCATCTACCACCGGGAATATTTGAGCAACGCTATCATAGGTACCCTCCGCTGTAAGAGATAGTTGGTATTGACCTTTTAAAGTAGTGCCTTCCAGAGGAAACATCTTGTTCAATTCTGCAAGATCGAATGCGGCAGACAACTCAGCATAAATATCAGGGGTTGATAACCCATCAAATCTAAACTTACCATCCAGTGGACTCTTACCGAAGTCCAGATGTAACTTACTGATGTCGATCAAGGTGTGGTCGGGGACTCCATCCTCATTGGATATCAGCAAGTCCAGATTTATATTTTCTACCGCCGTTGGAAGCTCAGGATATTGGAACATACCATCAGCTACTTTCAAAAACAATTTAAATGCCGGAATGCGCTGTTGATTATATGTACCGTTCAACGAACCATTCATGGTAACCAGTCCACTACTGGTGATATTTTCAAACCCCTCCCGATACATTCCAGGAACACAGGATAGCAAATACCGGAATTCATTCTGATATGTTTCGAATGACAGGTCCAGTTGCATGTCGTCATTGTCATCTGACAATGCCACCCATCCATCAAAACCAAAAGCAAATTCGTTAATTGATACCTGGTTTTCCTTAAAGGTATATTTTGATTGATCCAGGTCCATTTCCACGGTGACATCCGCTTTTATTTGTTTGTCACTTAGATATTCCATTCCCTGATATCGTACAGCAACCAGCCGGGCCATTGACGAAGTGCGAAGGTCAAAAAGATCCTCCGAAAAATCGCCACCACCTTCATGATCGATTTCTATCATTTCCAAGTATAACCCGGTCTGGCGATCATCATAAATTACCCTACCCTGGTGCATTGCCCAGCTATTTATGCCAAGATCATAAGTTGATTCTTTAGAGAGTTCGGCGTCTGTTTCTACAGCTATGTCATAGTTGGCTTGACCACTCTCCAATACTTGGATGAGTATTTTGGGGCGGTCCAAATCAATACTTTTAATCACCAGCCTATCATCAAACAGCGCTTTGAAAAGGTTCAACCTGAGGGATATCTCCTCTGCAAATAGCAGCGTGTCACCCTCAAATGTTTCTTGCCCGACTATAGCAAGTTTTTCTATTGAAACATTAAGATTTGGGAAGTTTTTCAGCAGTGACAGACCAAAATCATTGTAGGTAATTTCCGCATTTACCGACTCAGCTATCAAGTCATCTACGGCTTTCTGGATGCGGTCTTTGAATAAAATTGGAAGAGCTACTGCGGCTAAAAAGAATACCAAAGCAACAGCTCCGATAATTACCAGACTTTTTTTCATGTTAGTTTAAAAAATGTAACTATATAAAGTTAGGGCCTTTTAGTGGTATACCAGAAGATATGTACCAAAAACTGAATTTTGCGCAAAAATCTTAGTAAATTATATCATGCTGGACAATAGATTACAGGCCTTTTTTCCTATATCTTTTCGATGGCTAGGCTTTATTATAACTCCCCTGGGTATTATTGCCATTTTTCAGGCCCATGATTTCCTCAGCACCTTGTGGCCGGTATTTTCTATGGCTGCCGGAGTGGCATTTATTTGGACTTTTCATGGTACACGAATAGATTTTGAGCGAAATCTGGTTATGGAATATGTGACTGTTTACGGCTTCAGATTAGGCAATTGGAATGAATTGCCAAAGTTGGAAAAAGTATTTGTTACTCAATCCAATTATAGCCAGGTCATCTGGAGCAGAGTTGCCAGTACCCAACAGCGAAGCACCGTTTTCAGGGCTTACCTGAAGGGACCAGGAGATTTTAAACTTCTTTTTTCTGAGAAAGGGCAAAAAAAGTCAATTGTCAAGGACGCAGGAATCGCAGCAAGCGGCTTCGATCTGCCGATCCTGGATTGCACGGTACCTCACCCAAAATGGATTAAATAGCCAGGTATGAACGGTAGATCATTTCATATATTTAAGTTTATTATGATAGCCCTGTTATTAATGGGTGACACCTCCTGTGAAAATGCACCCAGTGCAGAAGCCCGGATGGATTTTCCGAACCATGGAACATGGGTTGATTTAACTTATCCATTTGATCACAATACCATTTATTGGCCTACTGATACCCTGGGATTCAGCTTGGACACAATTTATTCAGGTGTCACGGATCAGGACTATTTCTATTGTGCATTTTCATTTAGTTCCGCTGAGCATGGGGGGACTCATCTGGATGCTCCAGTTCATTTTGCAAAAGGAATGAAAAGCGTAGAGGCCCTCACATTAGATCAGCTTATTGGGAGGGCTGTTATTGTGGATGTAAGTACCAGAG
>QIEB01000132.1 GCA_003229495.1 Flammeovirgaceae bacterium | reverse complement strand
CTGAACGTCGGCCAGGAGGACATAATCTTGCAATGTCCATTACTCCTGCCCTGAACTGCTTTGGCGTATCCAACTTAACCAATGGTTACTACCGGCCATATCTACAACCCAATGCCTGGGTTGCTGACTTAGATGATCCATTCCCTGAGCTGTGTTTGAAATGGCCATCCCCAAAAAGGATAAACAAGATATTATTGAGCTTTGATACCGATTTCGGATTTCGATCATCCCATGGAAACTTCCATCTGGAGTCATGCCGAAAGTGTGATGCCATTTGTGGTTAGTGAATATCAGGTATTTGATGAAAAAAAGCAGCTGATCTATGAACAGCGTGAAAACCATCAAACCCGCAATGAAATCCATTGTGAACCAACCATTGAAACTAGTGAGCTTACTTTCCGTTTCGTCAGGCCCGCTGAAAACGTTCCGGTATCTGTATTTGGTGTAGATATTAACTGACACCGATGCCGGCATTAGACTACTTTGTGATTGTCCTCTTTGCCTTAGTGGTTCTGTTGGCTGGAATGGCTTTTACCGGTTCCGGTACCTCTATGAAATCATATTTTGCTGCGGGTGGCGCTTTGCCCTGGTGGCTTAGCGGATTATCACTATTTATGAGTTTCTTCTCTGCCGGCACCTTTGTGGTCTGGGGATCTATTGCTTATCAATACGGATGGGTGGCAATTACCATTCAATGGATGATGGCATTGGGCGGATTTTTTATTGGTTTCTATATAGCTCCAAAATGGAGAAAAACCGGAGCCTTAACCGTTGGATCGTATATTGGCAGCCGATTCGGCGTTCCATTGAAACAATTTTACAGCTACCTGTTTTTGCTGCTAAGTTTTGTTACCACCGGGGCCTTTTTATATCCTGTAGCCAAACTAGTAAATATTTCCACGGGACTTTCAGTTGAAATATCCATCATAGCTATCGGCCTGTTAATCATCGGATATACCACCGCCGGGGGTCTTTGGGCGGTGGTGATCACCGATGTACTGCAATTCGTGATTTTATCGGCAGGTCTGATCATTGTTATTCCATTGGCATTTCAACAAATAGGTGGTCCGGGGCAATTCATAGCACAAGCGCCCAACGATTTTTTTGATCTGATAAATGGTGAATACACCATTGGCTTTCTGGTGGCCTTTATGTTCTACAATACTATTTTTATTGGTGGTAACTGGGCCTATGTTCAACGATATACCAGCGTAAAATCTGAGAAAGATGCCAGGAAGGTTGGCTGGCTTTTTGGGACTTTGTATTTGATCAGCCCCATAGTTTGGATGCTCCCACCAATGATATACAGATTGTTGGAAGGCGGCAATCTGAATGGGATAGAAACTGAAGGCGCATTTTTGCTGATGTCCAAACAAGTGCTCCCCCAAGGCATACTGGGTTTGATGCTGGGAGGGATGATTTTTGCCACCGCAAGTTCAGTGACCACTACCCTTAATATGTCAGCCGCTGTATTTACTAACGACATTTTCAATCGGATCAAAAAATTGCCAGATAAGACCCTAATGTCAATAGCTAGAATTTCTACGGTAGTTTTTGGAGTACTCACTATCGGCGTGGCATTATTAGTCCCTCGGCTAGGAGGTATTGTAGAAGTGGTGCTTAGTGTGGGTGCCATTACTGGAGCTCCTTTGTTTGCCCCAGCCATTTGGGCTTTATTTTCCAGACGACAAACATCATTTTCAATCATCACTACCACGGTCTTGGGACTGGTGATCAATCTTTTTTTCAAATTTATTTCCCCGGTTTTATTGGAATTCTCACTGGATCGTGCCGCTGAAATGATGGTGGGCGTGTTGGTGCCAATTTTACTACTTGGACTATTTGAGCTTTATTACTGGATGGCGCCAGAGACCTCCGAAGGTAGTACCCAAAGGGGTCCTGTTGGACCTTTGGACCTTGGGAACACCAGCGCAAGTTTTTATTCGAATCCGATCCACGAGCAGGAGATGCAAACAACTGCTGAATCATCAAATCAGAATAAATTAGCCTTTAAAGTAATGGGGCTGGCACTTATGTTTACCGGGATGCTGATGATTGGCTTAGGAATCTATTCTGAAACCGGGCGGGGAATTGTGATTTTCACCGGGCTGGTGGTGGCGCTACCAGGCGTATTGCTATTCAATAAGCACAGGACTGCGCAGTCAAATTAGGATATGAACTCAAGATAATTATTGTTGTGGATCACCTCAAAGCTAGCTTCAGGGTAGCTATTTACCCAGCCTCCCGGTGGCTTAGTCTTTTTTCTCGGACTCCATTTAAATTCATAACCTCTAAGAGCTCCACTTTGTTCTTCTACCAGATCGAGTTCCTGTTGATCATATGTACGCCAAAAGTAATAACTCACTTTGTTTTTGGAATAAGCATTATACTTGATCCTTTCAGCCATTAAATAATTTTCCCAAAGCGCACCTTTATCCCCACGAAGCTCTAATGCATTATAATTTTGTATAATAGCATTTCTGATTCCATTATCATAAAAATACCACCTGCTTGATTTAGTGATTTCCTTACGCAGGTTTCTACTAAACCCTCGAACGTTGTATACAATAAATACCTTGGAAAGTATATCCAGGTATCTTTCTACAGTATTTCTTGAAATACCTTTTAAATTGCTTGCTATTTCCTCCATATTAACTTCCTTCCCAATCTGAAATGCTATTAACCTGAGCAGGTTAATTATTTTGTCTGCTTTCCTTATTCCTTCAAATTCCAATATGTCTTTCAGCAGATAAGAGTTAACTATTCCTTCAAGGTAATTAGCTTTTTCGTTCAGGTCGCTGTAGATTTCCAACTCCGGATAACTACCGTATACTAACCTTTCATTCAATTTACCTTTGGTATCAAGATAACTTTCAAGGGGCATACTCAATCATTTAACGCTAATTGCTTCATTATACGTTATGGTAAATTGGATCTTCTAACAAGAACTGTTTTATTTCAATGTGCTTGAAACTCAGCTTAGTTCCGGACCACCGGCTGCATAAATATACTGTAGTGTTTCTATCTCCTGCTTCATGTAAATAGTGGTAGCTTGCAAACCGGCCCTTCCGTGCTTCAATGTTTCAAGGCTCCGGACAGGTCTTTTGCCCTGAGATATTCTGGTTGACAGCCTGCTGAAATTGTCATCGGTGATTACTTCGTACATGCGAATTAAACTTCTTAGAGGCCGGATTTCAGAAGTCAATATGCAATTAGTTGGCGATTCGATACATTTTGTCTCATTTTCCCAACGGGAAGCACTTTTAAAATGCTTTTCAGGTATATCCATAAAAACCTCATCATGCCCCCTTTCTTTCCAATATTTTAGCACATGGTCCAATAAAGTCTTGGCAACACCTGATGAGGTTGCTACTAAGGGTCCAATAAATGGCATCAATCTACCTGGACGGGTCATTACCATACCTACAGGTTTCCCTTTCGACATTGCCATCAAGGTACCTTCCGAATGCATCTTATGAATGAGCCTCAATCCCCTAAATTTTTGATGCAAGCCAGTGATCTTTAGTAGTTTTGTGTATTTATACATAGAATAATCACGAACTACTTCTACTGAAGCATCTACCGGGATGGCAGTGTCCGTCTTTAGTTGGCATCGCCATATTTTAAATGACCTTTGGAAGCCAATATTTTTATAAACCTGAAGACCAGCCGGAGTAGCGTCTAACCCGACAATTGAATTACCCATAGCCAACCTTGCTACCTCAATACACTCCTCCATAATGGCGGAAGCAATACCCTGGCGTCGATGTGCCGGATGTACCAATATCATGCCGATCCAAGCCAAAGATTCACCAACGTTCAACACCATTCCGCTACCCAGAGGATCGCTGACTCCACTTATGTCAGCAACCCCTAATAAATTACCCTGTGGGTGCTGTGCAGCTAGTATCTTAAGGTCACCAAGGGTCTGGTTCCACCCTGCCTTTTGAGTTAATGAATACATTGGGCCAATGTCCTCTCCGGCAGACACTACCCGAAATAGTTTTTGATTAATCAGATGGGTCATTGATCTTTGGAATTGTCGGTTATCCTTAGTAGTCGTGCCTAACTCTTCCAAAATGAGTGGGCTTGTTCCAGTAATCCCCTCCATTGCGTACCCAGGTGGCCGCGGCTTCGATCATGTGCTGAGGCATATCCTGATATTCCCCAAATGTACTCCTTGCCAAAGAGTCGTCAGCCAGCAATGCTTCCTCCACTTCCGTCCCCCTAAACCTTGGATTTTTTTCCAGGTACTCACCTAGAAGTCCTACTATGATTCTCACTGGCCAAACAGGCCCTGCTGCATTGACTTTCCAACCTTCTTTGTTACATTTTTCGAAGCTCTTAAGAGCCACTTCATTGGCATCCCGTTGAGAAATCAGATTTACAGCCGGCATATCAAGAGAAACCGGCTCATTATTATAGATCATTCGAGCCAAATCCACCAGAACCCCATACTGAAGGTGCTGAGCATACATTAACCGGTATATCGAGATCTTTTGATTTGGGTTTTGAAGTGTAGTGGTCTGGAAAGAACTCTCACGGGCTACAATGCTCCATCCGTAAATGCCAATGGGGCTCAGAGCATCGGTCTCTTTGGCGCCTAAGCCATGTCTCGAGGTGTGAGGGTAGGGGTTTCCGATGAAAATACCACAATGGAAGAATTGCTGTACTTCTGGCCCACAAAATAAGGCACCACGGAGTTCATTTGGAATGATCGTCTCCAGTCACCGCTGCTTCCGAATTTGAATCCCATCATATAAACCACATAAGGAGCATCGGGCAAGGTAGTAAGAAAGTGTTCATCCGAGAGGTCTCCCTTATAGCATGAAACTCCCAGGCCTTCCAGGTCCTGCTGATCTGAGGCGTTACTAAAGGTAGATGCAACCATGATTCCCCTGGAAATATCATTAGCCTTGTCCGAATTCTGTAGCAATCCTATCAGCTCTTTACCCATTTTACCGCTTCCACCCAGGATCATCATGTCACCCAGTCCCAATTTTGCCAGGGATTGAACCAATCCTTCAGAAGGTGCAGTCATAAACTGCCATAGGCCCTCAATATTCTTTATATCCGTAAACTTCATTTATTGTTTTATTGTTTGAGACCTACTTCCTTTTTCAAATTATCCAAATTTTCCCTGACAAACTGATTGTCGTTAAGACAATTATACTCATCATAAACTG
>QIEB01000223.1 GCA_003229495.1 Flammeovirgaceae bacterium | reverse complement strand
CAGAAGGAGAGACCAGGTTCAAGCAACTGGATGAGTTCCGGGATATCTCCATGGATTCAGTAGCTCAATCTGTTTTAGGGGTTTTCTCACCTGATCAGCAACCGGGGTTGGCTAAAGTAATCAAACATATGGTAGGAGATAGGCCTTTTGTCTCAATGGAAGAACTTAGAGGTATCGTTGTTCCTTGTCTGATACTAGGAAATGATGACGATCCCTTGCATCCCTATAATATGGCTGAAAAAATTCATGAAAGTATTAGAGGTTCAGTATTAAGAAAACTGACTTCTCGCTATATTGACGACGATTTGCATCGAAAGCAAGTCAGAGAAAACATTCAACAATTCATTAAAGAAAATAAATTGCATTTATGAAAAGTTTATGGAACCACCAGGAGGCCAGGAAATGTGGAAAGGATTTGTTGAAATTAAGGGTTTATACTTCCAGGCTATTAGGGGCAGAAGAGGACCTGGTCTTACACGGGGGAGGAAACACATCGGTTAAGATCAAGGAAAAAAATATTTTTGGCGAAACTGAAGATATATTACATGTCAAGGGAAGTGGTTGGGATTTGGCCACCATAGAAGCACCTGGTTTCGCTCCGTTAAAACTAGATTCGTTGTATAAACTGGCAGAGTTAGATTCCCTCAGTGATATGGATATGGTAAAATACCAGCGCATGGCGCTCACCAATCCGGCTGCCCCCAATCCTTCGGTTGAAGCCATTTTGCATGGCATCATTCCCTATACATTCGTTGATCATACCCATGCTGATGCAGTAGTAGTAATTACTAATACTTCCAAAGGAAGAGCACGTATCATGGAGATATTCGGGAAAAATATGTTGATTATTCCCTATGTAATGCCTGGTTTTATCCTGGCAAAAACCATCTATCAAATGACCAGGGATATCGATTGGGAAATCCTGGATGGAATGATTTTGCTAAACCACGGGGTATTTACATTTGATCACCACGCAAGAGTCAGTTATGAGAAAATGATCCGGATTGTATCGGAAGCTGAGAAATATCTTAAGAAAGCCGGCGCCAAAGAAGCGAAAGCACCCAAAAGGGTCAAAACCGACTCCCTGTTACTAGCAAATATTAGGAAAGAAGTTTCTGACTTATGGGGGATTCCCGTTCTTTCAAAACTGGACCATTCTTCTGCTGCGGTTGGGTTTAGTAGTTTACCCAAGGCTAGAAGTATTAGTAATCGGGGCCCGCTCACCCCGGACCACATCATCCGTACCAAAAGAACACCGGTATTTTTCAGCAAAGACCACGAGAAAAATCTGCTTGATTTCAGTAAGTCATACGGCAGATATTTTGACAAGTACAACTCGGGAGAACAAAAGCTGGATCCTGCTCCTCGGTGGGGCATTATTCCCAAAATGGGAACCGTCTCCTTTGGACCCACTTCCAAACATGTCAAGATTATTGAAGATATTACCCGGCATACTAAAAAGGCCATTGTTCAGGCGGAAAAATTAGGTGGCTGGAAGACATTAAGTCAGAAAGACCTCTTTGAAATGGAGTATTGGAGCCTGGAACAAAACAAGCTTAAGAAGGCTGGGGCAGCAAAGCCTATGCAGGGCAGGGTTGCTCTGGTTACCGGAGCTGCCAGCGGTATTGGTAAAGCCTGTGTGGAGCAGTTGGTTAAGCAGGGGGCTGTAGTGGCTGCTTTAGATATTAGCAAGGGAATATTTGACTGTTTTCCTCAAAAGGAAGTACTGGCATTGCAATGTGATGTCACCAAAGAAAAGCAACTGGTGCGATGCATCGAAGAAACCGTAACTCAATTTGGCGGATTGGATATGCTGATTACCAATGCCGGTATATTTCCTAAGAGCGCTATGATAGCGGAGATGAATAAAGACCTTTGGGAAAAGAGTATGGCAATCAATGTGACCAGTCATCAGCGGCTGCTCCAAATGTGCCTGCCATATTTGGCACTGGGTTTTGATCCTGCCGTGGTAATTATGGGCTCTAAAAATGTGCCTGCACCGGGGCCGGGAGCATCCGCATATTCGGTGGCAAAAGCGGCACTAACTCAATTGGGAAGGGTGGCCGCTTTAGAACTTGGCGAAAAAGGGATCCGGGTAAATATTCTGCATCCTAATGCAGTATACGACACCAGTATCTGGACGGATGAAGTATTAAAAGCCAGAGCAAAACATTATGGCATGTCGGTAAAGGCTTACAAAACCAATAATGTGCTGAAGGTAGAAGTGACTTCCAAAGATGTGGCTGAGTTGGCGGTAGCCATGCTGGGATCAGTATTCTCCAAAGTGACCGGTGCTCAGGTACCAATTGATGGCGGCAATGAACGGGTGATATAGCAGTTATAAGTTTTAAGTTTCCAGTTTTTAGTTTTTAGTTTTGCCATTGAGCATGCCTGTCTGTGCGCCGTTAACTTCGGCAGGCTGAAATTCTAGGTTATGCGTTGAGATTGAAAACTTAACTAAACACTAAAAACTAAAAATTAAACACTAAAGAAGATGATCGTAAAACGAACCTCTCGAAAAGAAATCCTCGCCAAATTAAGCAAAAAAGTAGCGGACAGAATCCCCATTTTAATTGCCAGCGCCGGCAGCGGTTTAGTGGCCAGTCTGCTGGAGAAAGCCGGTGCTGACTGCATCAATACTTTCTCCGGTGCTCGCCTGAGGGCCAACGGAATGGGTACTATGTCCATGATGTGGCCCATCCTGGATTCCAATAAGCAAACGCTTGATTACACCAGGGAAGACATTATGCCGGCAATGAAAGGTGAGTCCTTCATTTGCGCCTGTCTGAATGCCAATGATCCTTTAAAAGACATGAGAATGGTGCTGAATCAATGCAAGGATATGGGCGTGATGTCGGTATCCAATATTGGTCCATCCATTAGCTATGTGGATAAGGACAGTGAGATTTACCGGGTTTTAACTAAGAGTGGAATAACGCTTGACAATGAGATTGAAATGCTGAAGCTGGCCAAAGAAATGGATATGGTTTCTATCGGATTGGCCTTTACCATGGAAGACAGCGTCCGTATTATTGAAGAAGCTCAGCCTGATGTATTTTGTTTTCATGCTGGCACTACCAAAGGAGGACTGAAAGGCTACGATTCAGGGGAAACTATAGATGAAACGGCAGCCCGTACTGAAGAAGCCAATGCAGAGTTAAGGAAGCTAAAACCGGATATCATGTTGATCGCCCATGGAGCAGCTCTGGAAACCCCTGAAGATGCTCAGTATATGCTCAATCACACCACCTGTGAGGGAATCTGGACAGGGTCATCCACGGAGCGGTTACCCATTGAGAAAGCAGTATACCAGGCGGCTAAGGAATTTGCAGATTTGAGATTCCAGAAAAGTTAACATATCCCCTTCAACATGAGCAAAACTATAGCCCTCCTTATTACCCTGGACACTAAGTACCAGGAAGCTAACTATCTAATTGGAAAGATTGAAGCAGCTGGCCACTATGCTCTACTCCTGGATATTGGGGTGGTAGGGAATCCGGGAACTCAAGCCTCTATTTCAAGAGAAGATATAGCAGCAGCAGGTGGTACATCACTTCAGGAATTACTAAAAAACCCCACCAGGGAAGAAGCAGGACCGGTCATGGTAAAAGGTTGTATAAACATACTCCTTGATAGAATAGCCGCTGATGAAGTGCATGCAGTTTTGGGATTGGGAGGTACCCAAGGAACATCCAGCTGTTGCGATATAATGCAGGCCCTGCCATACGGATTGCCCAAGATAATGGTATCCACCATTGCTTCCGGAGATACTTCCGGGTTTGTGGGCATAAAAGACATCACTATGATGTTTTCGGTCAGTGATATTTTGAAGCTTAATCCATTCACCAGAAAAGTTTTGGCCAACGCCGCGGCAGCGGCTTGTGGCATGGCCGCAGTGGAAACTAAGTTCTCCATGGAAAAAGGGGATAAACCGTTAATAGGAATGTCCAACTTGGGTGTGCTGACCAATGGGGCTATGCATGCCATTCAACTCATCGAAGAAAGAGGTTATGAAGTCATTGTTTTTCATGCGGTAGGATCTGGTGGAAGGGCCATGGAACAGATGATGAAGGAGGGGATCATAGGGGCGGTGTTTGATTATGCCATGGGTGAGATCGCCGACGATGTTTGGTCGGTACTTCGAGCGGGTGGACCGGAACGATTGACCGTTGCAGGTAAGCTGGGAATACCGCAAGTACTGTGTCCTGGTGGCGCTGAGCACTTGGGAATATTGGTGCCACCAAATAAAGTGCCTGACAAGTATAAGAATCATGACTATGTTTTTCATAGTCCGGTAGTTTTTGTTCCACGCCTGAACGCTGGAGAGATTGTGCGGGTAGCAGCGGACATCTGCCAACGTCTTAAACACACTAAAGGAAATGCTTATTTCATGATACCCAGGGGAGGCGTGGGGCGGTATTCCAAAATAGGCGCCAGTCTCTATGACAAAGAATCAGATGATGCTTTTTTTAATCACCTGATTAAGCACCTTCCTGATACCATCGAAATTGTAGACTGT
>QIEB01000156.1 GCA_003229495.1 Flammeovirgaceae bacterium | reverse complement strand
AGATGATCTCATTTCCATGTTCATAGGCACGATGGCGCCAACGCCTGAGAAATTTGATAGTGGTCAATTTTAGCAACACCCATTTGAAAGCCCTTGGCTTAAGAAATAAGGCATAGCTCATGATCAGTGTGTAAAGACCGATGAGTAGGTAACTAATCCAAAAAAGTACCTGAATGCCGGTTTGTGGACTGAATGTCCATTTCAGAAATCCTAGAGGTCTGGTAGATTCCGGAATGATCTGCCCTTCCGCAAAAAAGAATACCAATGGGGCGAAAACCACAAAGATAAGGTTGTCCATGATGGCTGTGAGCATGACCAAAGCCAGGGATTTACCTAGACTCACACCTTCCTTTAACAGAATAAATACCGCTACCGCTGTTCCACCCACTACGCTAGGGGTAACTGCACTAGCAAACTCCCATAAGATGATTACATAAATTGAGCTGGTCCAGTCCAGGTGTTCTTTTGCAATTACTCTAATTCGATAGATGTAGAGCACCGCACGGGCTAATATCATAAGAACGGCCAGGGAGAACATTCCCGGTCGGGCATTTAAGATCAAGGTCAGATTTTCAACACTTATATCAGGGTCTCTGTTGAACAAGTAGGCCACTATTCCCAAACCGAATAAGACGGGAATCCAAATTTTATTAGGATTTAAGGTTTTGAATATTTTTCCAGGATCCTGGGACATCTAATCTACCAAAGCTTCCTCGAGCTTCTCGATCCAGAAATTATTGAATCCTATACCCAGATGCAGTGTGATCAACCGCAATTGCAGCAGCTCAAGAATCGCCAGGAAGTTAAAGATCACCGCTATTTTGTTGGCTTGTTTTTCCATGATATCCACAAATGAAAGCTTTAGCCCTGGAACCAAGTCTCTCAATAGAATATCCTTTTGCCCTTCAATGCTATATGGATATTGGACCACTTTATGCACAGGTTGCTGCTGCTCATTTTCGAACCGTGCCATTGCTCGTTGAAACGTTTTGAGCAGTTTATAGAGATCGACATCCTGCAATTCAGCCTCTACATTGGTAGATGCAGACAAGTACCGTATTTCAGATTTTGAGTTACCACGGTGCTCCCTTTGCGACCTGTCCAGTTCCATTTCCTGCAATTGAGTCAGAACCGATTTATATTTTTTATACTCCAGCAAATGTTTCACCAGGTCCTTCCGGGGATCAATCTCGTTTCCATCTTCATCCAGAACAGGGCGGGGAAGCAGCATTTTGGCCTTGATACGCATCAGGGTAGCTGCCACCAGAATGAATTCGCTGGCCACCTCGATATTCATCTCCTTCAACTGGTGTAGGTAATCCAAAAAATCTACCGTGATGTTGGTTATGGGAATGTCGTAGATGTCCAGTTCATCACGCTGAATAAAAAACAAAAGCAGATCAAAAGGGCCTTGGAAAAAAGGAAGTTTTATCTCAAAACTCAACTTAATACTGGTTAATTCAGGGTTTATTAAAAAAATACAGGCAAGTCAAATATATCATATATACTTCGAAATTATACCAGGACCCTAAAAAAATTGTACATTAACTGTTTGCCCGGAGGAAATTATTGCAGTAATGTTCCAGAACAAGTACCTTTATGTCAATTTGTATAAAATCATCATGAGCTTATTCGAATGTTAATTGAACCGGGCAAGTTATTAGCTACTATCGACAGTCCACAGGATCTTAAAAAGCTAAAACAACGGCAGCTTGTACAATTAACTCAAGAGCTTAGGCAGTTCATAGTAGACATGGTCTCGGTCTATGGTGGGCATTTTGGGGCCAGCCTTGGGGTGGTAGAATTAACTGTTGCCCTTCACTATGTATTCAGCACCCCGGAAGACCAGTTAGTTTGGGATGTTGGTCACCAGGCCTATGGACATAAAATCCTGACTGGACGTAAGGATGTATTTCACACCAATCGAGTTTATGGTGGAATCTCAGGTTTTCCCAAGAGAACAGAGAGTATTTACGACACCTTTGGTGTGGGTCATAGTTCCACCTCCATTTCCGCCGCACTTGGCATGGCCCGGGCATCTGAATATCTTAAGATCAACGATAAGCAGCATATCGCGGTTATTGGTGATGGTGCTATGACTGCAGGACTTGCATTTGAGGCCATGAATCATGCCGGTGTCTCAAATTGCAATTTGCTCATTATCCTGAACGATAATTGTATGTCAATTGATCCCAATGTTGGAGCATTGAAAAATTACCTGACAGACATTACCACCTCCCAGACCTATAATAAAGTAAAGGATGAACTGTGGCATGCACTGGGGAAGCTTAGTAAATTTGGGTCTTCAACCCGAGAGGTGGTGTCAAAAGTAGAAAACGGCTTGAAATCCGTTCTTCTGAAACAGAGCAATTTATTTGAATCTCTGAACCTTCGCTACTTTGGCCCGATAGACGGACATGATGTAGACCACCTGGTACATGTTCTTAAGGATCTTCAGCGTATCCCGGGTCCCAAAATCTTGCACTGTATTACAGTCAAAGGTAAAGGTTTCCCAGTGGCAGAAAGGAACCAAACCAAATGGCATGCCCCAGGGGCTTTCGATAAAGTTACCGGAGAAATCTACAAAAAGGCATACAACATACCTCAGCCGCCGAATTATCAGCAGGTCTTTGGTCACACTATGGTGGAACTGGCTGAAAAAAACCACAAGATCATGGGTATAACTCCAGCCATGCCTTCGGGTTCATCAATGAATATCATGATGGAAGCCATGCCGGACCGGGCCATTGACGTAGGTATTGCTGAACAACATGCGGTTACCTTTAGCGCTGGCTTAGCCACGCAAGGTATCATTCCCTACTGCAGTATATATAGTACCTTTATGCAAAGGGCCTATGATCAGGTGATCCACGATGTCTGTATACAGAATCTGCCGGTAAATTTTTGCCTTGACCGGGCAGGTTTTGCAGGAGCAGACGGACCAACTCATCATGGCGCATATGATCTGGCCTATATGCGATGCCTGCCTAATATGATCGTATCGGCTCCAATGAACGAGTCTGAACTTAGGAATCTGATGTATACAGCCCAACTGCCCAGGGATGGAAAAGCGTTTACTATTAGATATCCCCGGGGACCGGGAGTTACCGCTGATTGGAGAACGTCGATGAAGGAAATTACCATTGGCACTGGCAGAATGATTCTGGATGGGGCAGAGCTGGCTATCTTAACTATTGGCCACATTGGCAACTACGCGGTTCAGGCTTGCCAGAAACTCCAGGAACATGATCTGTATCCAGCCCATTTTGATATGCGGTTCGTAAAGCCGCTGGATGAAGAGTTGCTGCACCGGATTTTTGTTGAATTTCCAAAAATACTAACTGTAGAGGATGGTTGCCTTCTGGGAGGGTTCGGTAGCGCTATTTTAGAATTTATGGTAGACCATGGCTATAGCTCGTCAGTAAAAAGATTGGGGATCCCTGACCAAATAATCGAGCATGGCCAGCAGATCGAACTACAGAAAGAATGTGGCTTTGATCAAGGAGCTATTACCAAAGCTGCTATGGAAATGTTGGTCGATAGCACTGCCGAATCCCTGACATAAGTCCTTCTAAAAGTTGAATCCAGGGACTTCCTTCCCAAGGTTCAAAATACCACCCCTTTTATACCCATGTAATTTTTGAGGAAAATATCGCTTTTCTTCCCTGCCAAATAATGCTAAATCGTAATCGGAAAGTATTACAACCTAATTGAATTTTTGAAAAATTGCTTGCATTAAATAGTTGAAATCATGTTACTATACGAAAAAATTGAAAGTATCGAAATATGGAATCAATGGTCTTCATTGGTCTCATATGCAGTTTTTGGTTTGGGTCTTGGCATTCTGGCCTACTATTATATAAGATTATTCCTTAGTAAAGGATCCAAATCCAAATACGATTTCCGAAATCTGCATGAGATCAAATTACTCTTTAATGCCAGTGTATTTTTAATCTCAGGTATTGCCGTTTATTTGACCACCCTTTCTGCTGAACCTACGGTTGTTTGGTTCATTGTCAGTTTGTTCGTGGCCATTATGATGTCAATATTGGCAATTTCCGTGATTCATAATTTATTGAATTTCTACTATCCTACTTTCCTGGAGAAGAGACTTCAACAATTAAGGTACAAACCAAGGATATCTCCCAAATCCGGTAAACCAATGAAGCTATTGAGTGAAGAGGAAGAAGACGTTCATTTAGACGAGGGAATGCAAGCTGAAGAAAATATTTTTTCTATAGACTATGATGTTTGGGTAGATGAAGAAACGGGTTATACTCAAATTGAAAAATACGCTGGTCATCTACATGCTATTGAGTGTTCTGAGTGTAACTACCAAACCTTGAAAGTTGTTAAGGAAGAACTGTTGGAGTCTCCTACTGAAAACGAGCCTGGCCAGTTATTGAAGTATCAGAACTGCACCTACTGCGGTCACAAGGTCAAAAAAGCCTTCAAAGTGGCCCCCTTGAGGAAAATCTCCGAATCCTCTGATGAAGTCACAGTAGTGGTATCGTAAAAGAAATAGTTGTGTGATTCAGGTGAAGCCCTATCGCGTA
>QIEB01000455.1 GCA_003229495.1 Flammeovirgaceae bacterium | reverse complement strand
CTTCTGCGGTTTACCACACTGTTCCCTGGCAATATGTAGCGGAACAAGCATTACTTGGAGATATTACCGCCCCTGGGCTATTAAGTCCGGTTTTGTCTTCTACTATTGCTGCCATGATTATCCTTGGAGCAGCGGTGGCTCTGATCAATGACCTTCCGGCAATGCTGTTATCTGTCTCACGTCTGATGTTTGCCTGGGCCTCAGATAGCATATTTCCGCAGGTTACAGCTAAGGTACATCCTGTATTTCACACTCCTTTTGTGGCCCTGATAACCAGCGGAGTGGTGGCCTCATTGGGAATCATAGGCAGTCACTTTGCCGGTGATTTTTTTCTGGGCGTAGACATTATGGTTACATCCATGTTGGTCAATTTTCTACTGATGTGTATTACCATAGGAGTGATACACAAAAAAAACCATGCTCTGGCCTCGAAAATGACACTCCTCAAATCCCCGGCAATACGATCCATCACTAGCGTTGCCGGCATTCTTTTTCTTATATTATTTTTGGTAATTCATATTTCAAAAGACTTGAGTTCAACCGCTGTTTGGTATTTAAAATCAACCCCTGTATGGTTGTTGGTAATGGTGATAGGTTCAAGCGTTTACTATTCTGCCTTAAACAAACTTAAAAATAAAGGTGTTGATCTAAAACAAATGTTTTCTACTTTGCCCCAGGACCCAAACGAATCCCCCAGATGAAATGAGCAACCTGCCCAAAACTTCAAAGCTGTCAGATACTTTAATCATTTCCAGACTGATGGGTGGCTTATGGCAAATTGCAGACATGGAACGGGATGGCCAAATCACGGACATGGATTTGGCCTCTCAATCCATGCATGAATATATCGGACAGGGTATTACAACTTTTGATATGGCTGATCACTATGGCTCGGCGGAATTGATCACAGGTGTTTATCAGGAAAGGTTTGGCAATACTCAAGAGGCTCAATTTCTCACTAAATGGGTGCCCGAACCGGGACCATGCACTCGTAAATTAGTACGGACTGCCGTGGAAAAGTCTTTGGATCGCATGAAAATGACCAGTATTGATCTTTTGCAATTCCATGCGTGGAACTATGCGGACCCTTGCTGGCTGGATTGCTTGTACTGGTTACAGGAACTGAAGCTGGAGGGGCTGGTAAAAAACCTGGGGGTCACCAACCTGGATGCTCCGCATTTGAGAATTGCGTTAACCAGTGGTATAGAAGTGATCTCAAATCAAATTTGTTACTCGGTTCTGGACCAAAGGGCAGCTAATGAAATGTCTTTGGTATGTGCTGAGTTCCAGGTACAGATCCTGGCTTTTGGCAGCTTGGCCGGAGGGTTCCTTTCCGAAAAATGGCTTAACAAACCTGAGCCGTTAGATCTGGCTACCTGGTCTCAAATGAAATACAAGCGGTTTATTGATGTAGCCGGAGGGTGGGTAAAGTTTCAGCAAATTCTGTCAACCTTAAATACATTGGCCCAAGAAAAAAAATGCTCAATCGCAAACATCGCTACCCTGTTCATTTTGCAGGCTCCCAACGTAGGAGGGGTAATTGTGGGTACCCGATTGGGTAAAAGGGATTACCTTAAAGACAACCTAAAATTATATGAATTGGAGCTATCAGGGGAAGAAATTGCTGTAATACAGAATGCCGTCTCTTCTTTGCTCCCCATTCCCGGTGGGTGCGGGGATGAATATCGGAAGCCGCCATTCCTCACCGCTTCAGGAGATTTAAGCCATCATATTTCCAAATTACCGGCTCCTTATAAAGTAATTGAGGAAAATGGAAAAAGCAAGATCCTGACAGGTACAGTTTGGGAAGATCTGGCAGGGTTCAGCCGTGCGGTGATGAAAGGTAATCACATCCATATTTCAGGTACTACTGCTACCCACGGTGACCGACCCATTGGTGGCGATGATCCTGTGGCCCAGGCTCATTTTGCTATTGACAAAATAGAGGGCGTGCTGCAAACATTTGGAGCTACCTTGCATGATGTCACAAGGACCCGAATTTACCTGCGAAACCTGGAGGATTGGGAATCCGTGGCAAAGGTCCATGGACAAAGGTTTGGGTCAAGCCAACCTGCCAATACATTAGTAAGAGCAGATCTTGTTGGTGATATGTATCTGGTTGAAATAGAGGCAGATGCGGAAATTGAATAACTATGGAGTATCACTTCAAAATTTAACTAAAAACTAAAAACTCATAATTCCTAACTAAATTAGCCCCTACCCACAAATGGCATCTTAGTAGCCATCACCGTAAGGAATAGCACATTGGCCTCTGGCGATAGATTTGCCATATAAAGCACAGCCTCAGCTACATTATTTACATCCATAGTAGGCTCCGGGGCCAATGATCCATCGGCCTGTGGGACTCCGTCATTCATCTTACCGGTCATATCTGAAGCGGCATTGCCAATGTCAATCTGGCCGCAGGCAATGTGGTATTTACGACCGTCCAAAGCCGTGGATTTGGTAAGTCCGGTTAGCGCGTGTTTGGTAGCGGTATACGGTGCAGAATTGGGCCTGGGCACCTGTGCGGATATTGATCCATTATTGATGATCCTGCCGCCCATGGGTTGCTGACTTTTCATTATTCTAAAAGCCTCCCTGGTACACAGAAAAGTACCGGTCAAATTGATATCCACCACTTGTTTCCATTGTTCATAACTGAGGTCTTCTAATAAAACATCCACTGTATTGATCCCCGCGTTGTTGAATAGCAGATCCAGTCTTCCAAATTTTTCTTTAGTTGCGGCGAATAACTCCTTGACAGATTCCGGCTGACTTATGTCTGAAGGGAATACCAACAATTTGGAGGTATCCCGGGCATAACCAGCCGTCACATCCAGAGCTTCTTTTTGTCTGCCAGCAAGAGCGACATTATAGCCCTCCTTCAGCAAGGCTATAGTCACACTTCGGCCTATCCCAGAACCTGCACCGGTTACTATTGCGACTTTTGAATTCATGTCAGTTCCTCATTAATAAACGAATTGATAATTTCTTCAATGGACTGGTCCTGTTGAAAACCCAATGCAAGCGCCCGTTCGGTGACAAACTGTGGAGGCCAGGTAAGCACGATGCTTTGAATAAAAGCATCAGGCTCCCAATCTATCAAATCCGTAGTATCCTTACCAGCGATGGCTTGCAGTTTACTAACCATTTCTGCTACGGTAACTGTAAGGCCCGGAAGGTTGACCACACGGTTATTTTTGAATGCTTGAGCGGGGATATGGGCAGCATGTATAAAATTATCAGTAACCTTCTCGGGAGATAAAATCCAAACTTTGATTTCAGGAGATACTGGACAATTAGTACGCTTGCCTTGTAATGGTTCTCTGATAATAGCACTTACAAATGAAGAAGTTGCGGCATTAGGTTTACCAGGTCGGATAGCTATAGTTGGTAATCGCAACACCCGGCCTTCGATAAATCCTCTCCTGCTGTAATCGTTGATCAGCAGGTCCACCAAGGCTTTCTGCATGCCATAGGAGCTCTGTGGTGAAGGAGCAGTATGGTCGTGAATTATTTCCGTAAGTTCGCCACCATAAACTGCCACGCTGCTAGCAAAAACCAGTACTGGCGCATGCTTCATGGCCCGACAAATCTCCAGTAGCTGCAGGTTAGCCTGTAGATTTACCTGCATGCCGAGCTCGAAGTTCTTTTCTGCTTCACCGCTGACTACCGCGGCCAGGTGAAAAATAACATCGGTCTGTTCCCTAAATAATTCCCTAATGGTGTCCCCATCACAAATATCTCCATCAATAGTTTCCAATCTTGCGTCATTGGGTAGCCCCTGAGCTTTTGTTTTGTCAAAAACCACTAGTTTCTCGATAGTAGCCATAGGATGGCCGTTTAAGGAAACCTGTCCTTTTGTCAACAGTTTTAAAACTAGTTTTTTACCAATAAATCCGGCGCCTCCCAAGACCACAATCCGCATCAGCTTGCTTTCATTTTATGACTTATTAAACAAAGGGTAAAACCCAAGATAGCAGTAGTAATTGAGCCAAACCAACCAAAGAAATTACTGCCAAAAGTACCGTCCATGTTTTTAAACCTTCCTTTTCGGTAAATCCACTCATTTTGACTACTACCCAAAACCCACTGTCATTCATCCAGGAGATAAATAATGCGCCAAAACCAATGGCCAGCAAAATGTACATGGGGTGATAAGGAAGGTCAACTCCCGCTCCCATTAGGGCCAACAGAATACTGGCGCTGGTGATCATGGAAACTGTACTGGAACCCTGAGCGGTCTTCATGACTGCAGCGATCAACCATGCCAGCAGTATGTAGGAGATATGAGAACCTTCCGTCAAAGTCTCAATAGCCACTCCTATCCCACTGTGTTTGATCATGGCCCCAAAGGCGCCTCCGGCACTGGTAATCAGTATAATAACCCCTGCAATCTCCAAAGGGTTACCAACTGCCTTCCACAATTCTCTGCCGGTTAGTTGTCTCTGTTTTACCCATAGTAGTAGTGCCAGGGCAGTCCCAACAGCCATGGCAATATTTTTATTACCCCAAAATGCCAGCCAGGCGGGAGTACTACCTGTCATTGCTTCAGTTA
>QIEB01000128.1 GCA_003229495.1 Flammeovirgaceae bacterium | reverse complement strand
CGTGTTCGGTGGATTTCCCAAATAGTATCTGTGATGCTTTTACCGCTCTTTTATATTCATCAGCAGAATGTACCCGGGTGGTGATCTCTTCGGCCAATGCTTTTTGAAGAATTCTCAAATGTGGATTTTTTAGATGCTCTTTTTCAAAAGTCGCAATTTGTTCCCGGCCATTGGTTGAAAATATTCTAATGAGCTTCTGAGCATCATCATCGGCACAATTCAACCAAAATTGATAAAACTTGTAAGGAGATGTCCTGAGGGGATCCAACCAAATATTGCCTTCTTCGGTTTTGCCAAATTTAGAACCATCAGTCTTGGTGACTAACGGTGTAGTTAGTGCAAATGCTTCACCTTCGGCTTTTCTGCGGATAATCTCTGTACCCGTAACAATATTGCCCCACTGGTCAGAACCTCCCATTTGAAGTTTAACCCCTTTATGTTGATACAGCCAGTAATAATCATATCCCTGCATAAGTTGATATGAAAATTCAGTAAAAGAAAGTCCTGTTTCCAATCGACTTTTTACTGAGTCTTTGGCCGTCATATAATTCACGGTTAAATGCTTACCCACCTCCCTTAGAAATTCTATAAAACCCATTTCTTTGAACCACTGGTAGTTATTAACCATTACAGCGGCATTATCACCAGATTCGAAATCCAAAAAAAAACTAAGTTGGGACTTGATGCAGGATTCATTATGCCTTAATACTTCTTCATTAAGCAACTGCCTTTCCGAATTTTTTCCTGAGGGATCTCCAACCATACCGGTGGCGCCACCTACTAATGCATAGGGTCTGTGTCCGCACTTTTGTAAATGTACCAGTGACATAATTTGTACAAGGTTGCCGATATGAAGTGAATCAGCAGTGGGGTCAAACCCAATATAGGCGGATGTCATCTCTTTTTTCAGCTGAATTGATGTGCCAGGCATAATGTCGTGAATCATGCCCCTCCATTTCAATTCAGCAATAAAATCTCGCATCCTGTTCTATTATTGGTTAGGTGGTGCAAATATATGTTAAAAACGCCCAATGTCGAACGCCCAATGTCGAATGTCGAAATGGAGCAGCAACTTCAACATTCCTTCGACGTTCGAAGTTCGAAATTTATTTCCTACCTCTATTACGCTGGTTAAAATTGTTTGTAAATTTACGGGTCATACCACCATAGCGGGCTGACCATTCAGGGACTAATATTTTTTGCTATTAATGAAGAGAGTTTTAGGAGTTGTTGAAGGTAAGGAGAGGGGACCTCTCATTTTATTATTAGGTGGCCTGCATGGCAACGAAGTTGCGGGCATCAAAGCTATTAATGAGGTATTTCACACTATTCGTAAATACCAAATCCCAATAAATGGTACTTTAGTTGGCTTGGCCGGAAATCTTCAGGCAATCGCTAAGAATAAAAGATACCTTGACTATGATCTTAACCGGTGTTGGACTGAAGATTTTGTAAAGAATGTATATCACAAACAACATACTTTGGCAGAAGATATCGAGCTGAAGACGCTGCACCAAACGATTCTAAAATATCCTGGCAATAAGTTTGACACCAGCATCCTTGTCGACCTGCACACTACCAGTGCAGAAAAGGGTAATTTCATTGTGGTTCCCAGGAATGAAGCAGCGAACCCAATGGTTCAGAGTCTACAGCAACCAGTGGTAGTAGATCTGGACCAGCATTTATCCGGTACCCTGCTTAAGTATCTACAAAATTACGGATTCCTGGCTCTTGCCTTTGAAGGCGGGTTAATTGGTTCAACGGAAGCAATTGATCTACACGTGGCGGGAATATGGGAGATTCTGAAAGTCAGTGGAGGCATTGACCCAAATTCAAGCAGCGACTTTTTAAGCTCCAGCGAAAAATTGCTGCAGTATTCTAAATCATTGCCAGATTTTGTAAAAGTCAAATATCACCATCGTATTTCAGCGGCGGACCAATTTGTTATGGAGCCAGGCTTCGTAAATTTTCAACCAATAACCAACGGACAAGTGGTAGCACATGACGCCGTCGGTCCGGTAAAAGCACCGGTAAACGGGCTTATGTTTCTTCCATTGTATCAAAGCTCCGGGGACGATGGATTTTTTATTGTTGAGGAAATTTCAATATTGGAAGCTACCGGATTATGATCGGGCAACCTAATCAGGTTATTAGTGAGCTACGCAAGGACGTATATCATCCGGTGTATTTTCTTCAAGGCGAGGAGCCGTATTACATTGACCTTATTGCCAGTTACATAGAAATTCACGCGCTGGAAGCAGCAGCAAAAAGCTTCAACCAGATGATTATGTATGGAAAGGACAGTACCATGGATGCAGTTCTAACCAATGCACGCCGTTTTCCCATGATGTCTTCAAGGCAGGTGGTGATAGTCAAGGAGGCGCAAGAAATAGTGAATTTTGGCCGTCAGGATGCACAAAAACTTTTGCAATCCTATGTTGAAAATCCGTCGCCTTCAACGGTGTTGGTTTTTTGCTATAAATACAAAACCCTGGATGGGAGGAAAGCGGTAACCAAGGCTATTGCTAAAAATTCAATATTGGTTGATTGTAAAAAAATATATGATGACAAGCTACCTGGTTGGATTTTAAACTATGTAAAGTCCAAAAATGCCACCATTGATCAAGGAACCGCTCAACTATTATCGGACTATATAGGTAATAATCTCGAAAGACTGACCAGTGAAATTGACAAAGTGCTGATTAATCTCACCCCCCCCCAAAAAATTGACTCAGAGGCGGTACAGAAATACGTAGGGATTAGCAAGGATTACAATGTTTTTGAATTACAAAAAGCGCTCACCTTCAAAGACAATCTCAAAGCACAGCGGATTGTGCAATATTTTGCAGCCAACCCCAAGCTCAATCCGGTAATTCCTATTATTGCGGTATTATTTAGCTTTTTCTCAAAACTACTGGTCATACATCAGTCCAAGTCAAGTTCAGAGGAGGCTTTGGCCAGAGAATTGAAAGTAAGACCTTTTTTTTTAAAGGATTATACCCGGGCGGCTGGAAACTATGACCGTGATCAGGTAATTAATAATATAGGTTACCTGCGAATGGCCGACATAATGGTAAAAGGTGTTGGCAGTCAACGGAATTCACCAGGTGAAATTATAAAAGAATTGATTTTTAAACTAATGCATTAAAGTGGGTTTTTTTATTGGATAACCAATAACTGAATACCCTTACAATAATTATCTTTCGCAGTTGTTATCTTTACATATTTTATAGTGTTATGCTTAGAATCCAATTAGTGCTGGTACTGCTTTGGGGAGGGGCTTCGTTACAAGCACAAAACACACTTTACGATAGCCAGGAAGATCAACAATACAGAACTGCGGTAGAACTGATACAAAAGGAAAAGTACGGAGCCGCCAGGCAAGCATTTGATGCCTATATCACTCAATATCCGAAAAGTATTAATAGTGAAGAAGCACAGTATTTTCGGGCCTTTAGTGCATTAAACTTGTTCCACCCGGACGCCGAAGACCTTTATCAGGATTTTGTTAAAAATCATTATAACCATCCTAAGGCGCCCTTGGCATATTACGAGCTGGGTGATTTTTACTTTAAAAAGGAAGATTACCAAAAATCAATTGAGTATTTGGAGCAGGTGCCCCTGGCCAAGTTGGACCAGTCATACCAACTTGAGGCGCGGTTTAAACTTGCTTATGGCTATTTTGGAAATAAGCAGTTTGACCTGGCTTTAGAGAAGTTCAATCAAATTAAAATTTCTTCCAGTAAATACTCTGCAGCTTCCAGTTACTACGCGGGTTATATTGAGTACCGGAACGGCGATTATGAACAAGCTTTAGTGGATCTTACCAGGGCTGAGAAAAATAAATCCTACGCCCCATTGGCACCCTATATGATAGCCAATGTTTATTATAAACAGGGAAAATTTGACGAACTTCTGGAATATACCACACGAATCCTACAGGACGGACCATCAAGTAATGTCAACGAATTGTATTTACTGGCCGGGGAAGCATACTATTTCAAAGAAGATTACAAAAATGCCGCAATTAATTATAATACTTATACCAAAAGAAGCAAAAGAAAGCTATCACCAGACATCCAATATAAACTGGCTTATGCCATGTACCTGGGAGGGGATTTTGAGCCCGCTCTGGAAAAGTTCAAATCCTTAGCATCCAGGGACGAGGCAATTGGACAATTTGCGTCTTATTACCAGGGGGATATCTATCTGCAACAGGGAAATTTGAACTATGCTGTTTCCTCTTTTAACAAAGCCAGACAGGATAGTTACAACCAGGAAATTAAAGAGGCAGCAAGCTTTAAATATTCCAAGGCACAATACGACTTGGGAAATTATCCCCAAGCCATTGATGGACTGGAGCAATTCCTGTCAACTTACCCAGGCAGCCGATCCATAAATGAGGCTGGAGATCTATTAAGTGAAGCTTATTTAAATACCAACAATTATACACAGGCAATAGAACACCTGGAACGAATAAGCAACAAAAGTATCAGAGCGCAACAAGCCTATCAGAAAGTTACTTACTATAAGGGTACAGAATTTTTTAATAACAGCAAATAT
>QIEB01000322.1 GCA_003229495.1 Flammeovirgaceae bacterium | reverse complement strand
ACAGGGTGGCACCATACTGGTCTGATATGGAAACACTGGGTAGTATCATGGCATTTAGAAGATCACGCGTTGAAAACCGGGTGCCAGCCTGCGTGAGGTCTGGGCCTACATTTCCCCCTTGCCCTTTCATTGAATGACAGGATGAACAAAGAAGTCCACGGAACAGTTGTTCACCTCTAACAAATGACCTTTCAGTCGATTGGGTCTCTACCAGATGTGTGGCCTCTCCGATTAACCATTCACGTCCAGGTCCCTTGGGCGGCGGAATATTGTCATCGAATACCGGAGCTTGTAACAAGGCCTCTCCAGAAACTTCTGCCAGCATTTGTTTATCTTCATCGGGTACCTTGCCCAGGGCTCGTAACCGGATCTTTTCAACAAACCCCTTATAACTTTCTCCGCCACTTTTTTGCAGTGCCCGGTAAAACCAGGTAAAATATCGCTTACGTAATTCCGGAGACCAACCATTATCCAGATTGCTTAGGGAAAGAGCGAAAGCAAGACCTTGTTCTACCGGCCGGTTTTCGTTCATGGCGGTAATTATGGGTCCGTATTGTTCACTTCGCTGCAGCACCTCTTGCGGAGTCAAGTCCGCTTCGATGGTGCTTTCTGCTGCTTCCATAAGGTTCAACGTCTCTTCAATAATATTTTCAGTTCCCAAATAAACCAGTAACTCGCACAGCTCACGATCCAGTGCCGGATTTCCTGTAGGGAAGTCGGGAAGGTTGACTTTCTCTCTTTTTTTTGCTGGCCCTGTACGGATGAAGAGTAGTGCGTATGCACGGACCAGATCCAGCTGTTGATCGATGTTTAGCGACTGTACATCAATATCAGCTAACTTTTCTAAGATCTGAGATCTGAGATCTACATATCCCATACGGGAAACCACTAAAGCCAGTGGTATCAACGCCATGGGATTTTCTTCTGTCAACAGATTTGCCTTCCAGCTATTTACATCTTGCTTTTCCAGGGCTACCCGTGCGGCATAACGAACAAACCGATCATCATCAGCCAGGTACGGCCATATGATCTCAGCTGCTTGGAGATTTGGTTTCTGTAATCCTTCCAACATTCTTCTGGTTTCCAGCAATTTGTTGGCACTACTGGAAAGGGCAGTACTTTCTGTTGACTCACTGCCGTGGTAGGTAATCCTATATAAATGCGAATCCGTTCTTCTACCACCGGTGGTAAAATACATAGCACCGTCTTTACCAAAGACCATGTCTGTCACAGGAAGTGGAGTTCCTGAAAGGAATTCTGTTTTCATCCCTGTATAAGAAGCACCTTGGGGTTCCAGCTCCACTTGATAAATGGTACCAAAACTCCAGTCCAAAATGAAAAGGCTTTTTTGGTATTCAGCGGGAAACTTGGCGCCAGTACCAAAGGCAATCCCGGTGGGAGAGCCCTGACCAATATTTATCACGCTCGGCAGGTTATCCGGATAATATGCAGGCCACTTACCAGATCCGGTCCGCCATCCAAATTCCGATCCGGGAATCACCTGGCAAACCCTGGTGGGTCGGTACCAGGGCGCACCCAGGTCCCACTCCATATCAGAATCGAAGGTGAATAATTCACCATTTTCATCGAATGCCATATCATAGGCATTTCGAAATCCGTTGGCAATTACTTCCCAGGATTTACCTTCTTCATCAGATCTGGCAATCCATCCGCCGGGAGCGGTGCGATCGTTGGCATGCCCTCCGGGATCCAGTACCGCAGGGAACAGCCGGTCTTCCTGCCATACAGCTGGCAGCACAGATCCAAAATCTTCTGGGACATCGGTATGATTTCCGGCAATCAGATAGATGTGCTTACCGTCAGGTCCCAATATTAGCGCATGAGGACCGTGTTCACCAAACTGCTCCAATGAGAGCAACTGTTCAACGGTATCAAGTTCATCATCACCATCGGAATCAGTAACTCGGTATACACCACTGCCTTTGGTAACTGAATCTTCCTTGGCATTTACGGAAACGTATAGACTGTTGAAAGCCCAAAGCAAACCCTGGGCGCTACCTAGGGCTACTGGGATGGTCTCTACTTTTATCTGTTGACTGCCGGTTGGCGGCGTGATCCTATAAAGGCTGCCGTACTGGTCCGATGCAATCAGACGCCCCTGGGGGTCATTAGTCAGGGATACCCAGGAACCCTGGTTGTGATCAGAAGGGCTGTATAAAAGGGTAGCTTCAAAGCCTGGAGGTAAAGAAATACTCACGCCTGGATCCGGTTCGGGCCCCGACTGGCAAGAAATAATGAGCATACTGATAAAAGCAAAAAAAGGAAATCGAATCTTCATCTGAGTTGGTTTAATTGCCAAAAATAGCAATTAATTTGATGGCCTAAAACTGGTCGAAGTGTGCACTACCACAACTTAGTAGAAATGTTTCCTATTTTTAGTTACTATTAAGAACCAATAGCCAAATGATCCAGCGACTTTTCGTAGCCTTTGGCTGAAAAAGAGTTCTTGGTCGATGACTTGCTGCTAATAAACTAAACCAAATAAATCCATGAAATCCCGCATAGTAACTATTTGTTTTCTGCTGGGCCTTAATCTGACTGCCCAGATTACCTACTTCCCGGAAAGAGGTGATTGGCAGCAGAAGTCACCTCGGGACCTAAATATAGATGCCCAAAAACTCACGGCTGCCATAGATTTTGCCCAAGCCCATGAATACCAAGGTTCAAAAGATCTTCGGATTGCCATTGTGGATGGTTTCAAAAGGGAACCCTACCACCAAATATTGGGCCCCACCAAGAAACGGGGAGGCGCTGCTGGCATGATCATTAAAGACGGTTATCTGGTGGCCCAATGGGGCGATACCAAACGGGTGGACATGACCTTTAGCGTTACCAAAAGCTACTTGTCTACCGTCGCTGGCCTGGCATGGGACCACGGGCTTATCAGATCAGTTGAGGATCCTGTGAAGGACTATGTTTGGGACAATAAATTTATGGGGGCGCATAATAGCCAAATCACCTGGAGGTATCTTTTAAATCAGAGCTCTGATTGGTACGGTCAACTATGGGGCGGCTATGACTGGGCTGACCGACCTCCCGCTGAAGGAGATGTAAATGATTGGAGGGCACGAGCATTGCACACCCCTGGTACGCATTTCAAATACAACGATGTCCGGGTAAACTTGCTTGCCTATTCTTTGTTGCAGGTTTGGCGAAAACCGCTGCCCATGGTTTTGAAAGAAAAAATTATGGACCCCATTGGAGCCTCCACCGCCTGGCGCTGGTACGGATATGAGAACTCCTGGGTAAATGTTGATGGTATCAAAATGCAGTCGGTAAGCGGAGGTGGTCATTCCGGGGGTGGGATCTTTATTAATACCGAGGACCATGCCCGGTTCGGACTGCTTTTCTTAAACAATGGGAAATGGCAAGATCAGCAACTGATCAGTGAAGATTGGATAAAAAAAGCCACTACACCTTCAAAGTCAGAACGTGACTATGGCTTTATGTGGTGGCTGGATACCGATGATGATTCACGCATGAATAGACTTTCGGATGAGGCCTTCTATGCGGCTGGATTTGGCGGGAACTACATTATTGTAGAACCCAGGCACAATTTGGTGGTAGTGCTGCGATGGACGGAGCCCAGTCAGGTGAACGCTTTTCTGGAGAGGCTGTATGGGGCTTTTTAAGTCTGGTGGTAGGTGTATAATTATCAATACCTAGCTATATAGATGGTTTGTTGAATCATTGAACCTCAATCGTTTGCATAAAAATTCTTAAACTAGAATTCTAAAATCAATTCCTATTATTTCGTATCTTCACGACCCTTAATCAGGAATAAAATTTTTGGAAGGATTTATTGACCAAAAATAATACAACACTAAACATCAAACAATCATGAATTATCAAACTTTTTTTAATCAAAAATTAGCAGCAATTACCTTCGGATTGGCACTTTTTAGCCTGGTGGCTGTTGCCCAGAACAACAAGGAGAAAGAGCGTATCGCAGCTGCCAAATCCACCAAAGCGGCTTTTATCTCCGAAAACGACAAGATGTCTCAATTCTTTTCCGGTGCCCATGGCTATGCTATTTATCCATCGATCGGCAAAGGTGCTATCGGTATAGGTGGTGCACATGGTAACGGTGTACTTTTTAAAGGCGGAGCCGCTCAGAGTAACACATCTATGTCTCAGGTTACCATTGGTTTTCAATGGGGTGGACAAGCTTACATGGAAGTGGTCTTTTTCGAAGATTCACGAGCCTATGACAACTTTGTGGAAGGCAAATTAAAGCTCTCTGCACAGGCTTCTGCAGTAGCCGTTACCGCTGGCGCTTCATTCGATGTTAAATACAACGACGGCGTGGCCATCTTCACCTTAGTAAAAGGTGGATTGATGTATGAAGCATCAGTGGGTGGACAGAAGTTCGACGTAAAAGACTGGAAGAACTAGATTTGTAATCTCCTAAATAAATTTTAGGCCCTCTGCTTACTATTAAAGTGGGTAAAGGGCCTTTTTTTGTTATTCATTGTCCAGGATGATATTTCACCTCCGCTCTGGCTTCCACATCCTCTCTATAATACACCACATCCTTAAATTC
>QIEB01000215.1 GCA_003229495.1 Flammeovirgaceae bacterium | reverse complement strand
TATCATGGGTGACCACAATAGTAGTGATTTTAAATTCCCTGGTGATTTCCTGGATTAAGTTATCTATCAAGATGGCCGTTTGAGGGTCCAGGCCGGAATTTGGTTCATCACAAAATAGATATTGGCTGTTGTTCACCATGGCCCGGGCAATACCCACCCTTTTTTTCATACCGCCGCTTATTTCGGATGGCATCTTATTATTGACATTTTCCAACCCCACCCGTTGCAAACAGAAATTCACCCGGTCAAGTTTTTCTTCCGGGGTCATCCTGGTTAGAACATTCAGAGGAAACATAACATTTTCCTGAACACTTTTTGAGTCAAACAAGGCGCCTCCCTGGAACAGCATACCTATTTCCCTTCTTACCTCTGTTTTCAGGTCCCTGTCCGCATGTGTGAAATCCCGGCCGTCATAAATCACATTACCCTTGTCAGGTTTTACCAAACCAACGATACATTTAAGCAACACAGTTTTTCCTGTCCCACTGGCACCGATGATCAGATTGGTCTTTCCCTGTTCAAACCGGCCACTTATGTCATCAATCACCAGCTTGCCATCAAAGGACTTAGATATATGCTCTATTTCTATCATAGTAACAATGCTGCCAGCAGGTAGTCTGCCAGTAGTATAGCGATACAGCTGTTGGTTACCGCACTGGTACTGGCTATTCCAACTTCCAGTGCTCCGCCTTCAGTAAAGTAACCCTTATATGCAGAGATTGAACTTATCAAGAATGCAAATACCACAGACTTGATCATGGCAAATTGGATGGTGTAGGGGTTAAAATCCAGTCTAATTCCATAAATGTACTCCTGTTCTGTTATTACATTGGTCAGGGTGCCGGCAATGTATCCTCCATAAATTGAAAGGAACATGGCCAGGATCACTAACAAGGGATACATAATGATTGCGGCTATTATTTTTGGCAGTACCAAATACGATGCACTATTGATACCCATAACCTCAAGCGCATCAATTTGCTCAGTGATTCTCATAGTACCGAGCCCACTGGAAATACTGGATCCCACCTTGCCTGCAAATACTAAGGAAATTACCGTAGGGGCTAACTCTTGTACGGTCATATCACGCACCAGGGTGCCAATAATGTAATCCTCAATCAATGGACTTACCAGATTATATGCAGTTTGCACAGCTGTCACAGCACCCATAAATGTAGATACAATGGCAACGATAAAAATAGAACTCACACCCAAGAGCACACTTTCATCAAAGATCAGCTTAACATAGGTTCTAAGTGACTCTCTATTTACAAAAAGTGAACCCAGGAATATGAAATATTTGCCGATACTCTTCATTAAAATCTTTGGGAATGGCTACATTTAAGCGGGTATTGGTGTATTGTGACTGCACAAAATCAATAGAACTAATTTGCAGCAAATATAATAAAAACTGTGAGTTAAATTTGAAACACTCAAACTATGGAAAGGAATAAAACTGCTATTGTTACCGCAGGCAGTAGGGGCATTGGCCGCGCAGTTGTTTTAAAATTGGCGTCAGAGGGGTTTGATGTGGTCACCTGTTCCAGAAGCAAAGCCAAATTGGAAGCGCTGCATGATGATGTAAACAGGAAGGCACCCCGGGTTAAACTTTATTCCGTACCGGCAGATCTCTCGGTGAAAGAGGGAGTTAATGGCTTTTTGTCTTTTGTGGATGACCTGTCGTTGGACATTGATGTGCTTGTGAATAATGCCGGGGCCTTTGTTCCTGGAAAAGTATCGGATGAACCGGAGGGTGCACTGGAGACCATGATTGATATTAACCTCTATAGTGCTTACCGGGTTACCAGAGGAGTATTGCCCGGGATGAAAAAAAGGAAGGCGGGATACATCTTTAATATGTGCAGTGTAGCCAGTATAACCCCCTACATGCACGGAGGTAGTTATTGTATCGCAAAATTCGCCCTATTGGGGTTTTCTAAAGTACTAAGAGAAGAAATGAAGGAACATGGGATCAGGGTGACTTCAATCATGCCGGGTGCAGCCCTTTCCGACAGCTGGAAAGGTGTAGATTTGCCTGCAGAAAGATTTATGCCGGTAGAGGATGTAGCTTCATGTATATTCGATGCCTATTCGCTGTCATCCAGGACCGTGATTGAAGAAATTGTTTTGAGGCCTCAATTGGGTGATATTTAGATGCCCTGAAAAACCTGTATTTTAGTTTCAGAAAGCTTATTTTTGAGTAAAAGTAAAAATGGCGTTTCCCGAAATACATATCGATGTTAGCAGGGACTATTGTAATAGTCTGACCAGGTATTCAAGACGCCATTCGCTGGAAGTAAGCATTGGCGACTTACCGGTGGGCGGGAATAACCCAATCCGCATTCAATCCATGACTACGGTTGGCACCATGGACACTGAAGGCTCCGTGGACCAGATAAGACGAATGGTCGATGCAGGTTGTGAATATGTGAGAATAACTGCTCCTAACTTAAAGGAGGCACAAAATCTTCAGGAGATAAAAAAAGAGCTTCTTAATACGGGCATTAGAGTGCCTTTGATTGCTGACATTCATTTCACCCCAAATGCCGCGGAATTGGCGGCCCGGTTGGTTGAAAAAGTGCGCATTAACCCTGGAAACTATGCTGATAAGAAGAAGTTTCAGGTTATTGAATACACTGAAGCCTCATATCAGGAAGAGATGGACAGAATCAGGGAACGTTTTACTCCATTGGTCCGGATTTGTAAGCAGTATGGCACTGCCATGCGCATTGGCACTAATCATGGATCTTTGTCCGACCGCATTATGAGCCGGTATGGAGATACTCCCTTGGGGATGGTTGAATCTGCATTGGAGTTTTTAAGGATTTGTGAGGACCTGAACTATAACCAAATCGTATTGAGCATGAAAGCCAGTAATCCTCAGGTGATGGTCCAGGCCTACCGCTTACTGGTAAACAGATTAAATTCCGAGGGTCTTCAACCGTACCCTTTGCACCTGGGTGTTACTGAAGCCGGTGAGGGAGAGGACGGACGTATCAAATCGGCGTTGGGCATAGGCAGTTTGCTCGAAGACGGGCTTGGCGATACCGTGCGGGTAAGTCTTACTGAAGAGCCTGAATTGGAGGCCCCTGTGGCTAAGATGCTGGTGGATCGCTACTATACCAGGCCAGATCATGAGGGTATCCCGGCTTTGAATAGTAATCCTATTAACCCTTTCCGCTACCAGCGGCGGGTGTCCCGGGAGGTAGAAAATATAGGCGGTTCCAATGTACCCCGGGTGATTATAGATCTGCGGAATTTAAAAGATGTGCAATATCAGGATTTAAAGGTTATTGGGCATCACTATCTCCCGGAGCTTGATAAATGGAGCATGAACGATACCGGGGCTGATTATATTTACTCAGGCCCACGGCCGGTACAATTTATGTTGCCCAATGGTTTAAAGGAAATTGTGGACTTTCCCCAGTGGGAACAATTGAAAGACCTCCAAAAGTTTCCGCTGTTAAGCGTTGACCAACTTAAAGAGCAAGTCAAATTGCACCCTCGATTGAACTTCGTTAAGATGACTTCCAGTGACCTTGATTCAGCTGTTGAGATTCTTGAACAGCGTTCTAAATTGGTGGTGTGGCTGGAAACTGACAATGAGCATGCCCTGGCTGATCAGCGGCGATTTATTTTTGAGCTGATATCGAAGAATATGCCCAATCCTGTTATCATATGCCGCAAGTATGAGGACGATAACTCCGATAGTTTGCAACTGAAAGCCGGGACAGACATGGGCGCACTACTTATCGATGGGCTGGGTGATGGAGTGTTCCTTAGCCGGGCATTGCTTCCGGAGAAGGACCAGGAAAATACCCTGTCAACCATAAAATTCTACAACCAAACCTGCTTTACTATTTTACAGGCGGCCAGGACCAGAATGACCAAAACAGAATATATCAGCTGCCCTTCCTGCGGACGTACTTTATTTGATCTGCAGAAAACCACCGCCATGATCCGACAAAGAACAGATCATCTAAAGGGTGTAAAGATAGGCATTATGGGTTGTATAGTTAATGGACCTGGTGAAATGGCTGACGCTGATTATGGGTATGTAGGTTCCGGTAAAGGAACGATCACACTATATAAGGGACAGGAGGTAATTAAAAGAGGAGTGCCTTCATCAAGTGCAGTCGACGAACTAATTGACATCATAAAGGCAGATGGCCAGTGGATTGAACCACAGGGCAATCTTGTGTAAGCATAGCATGGAATCAAATAAGAAAAATTCAATTAAAGATTACTTCCGGATTGGAGAAGTACTCGGATATTTTTTCAGAAAGAAAGACCCCTCCAGGCCCACTAATTTCAACATCAAGGTGATGCATGGGATTAATAAGATCGCAATTATCATTTTCCTGTTGGGAGTTATTTTTCTGATTATTAAGAGACTGTTCTAGCAGGAATTAGTGAGTTAGTGAGTTGGTGAATTAGCGAGTTATCGGCGTTCGACATTCGGCGTTTCCTATCTACTTACTCCAGCAGAGTTGATTAATGTTATCTCAACTCTTCTATTTAATTCACGACCTTCTTTTTCGTCATCATTGCTGGCAAGAGGTTTTTCT
>QIEB01000422.1 GCA_003229495.1 Flammeovirgaceae bacterium | reverse complement strand
GGACAAAAGTACTTACAGGCTCAGCAGACCATAGTATTAGGTTGTGGGACCTGAATGGTAAGCTTATTAAAGAAATAGGAAAACATGATGATAGGGTATCAGCGGTGGCATTTTCACCTGACGGCACCAAAATTCTGACGGCATCGTGGGATAAATTGGCACGGATATGGAGTCTTGAAGGGGATTTACTGGTTCAGTTTGAGGGCCATAGTGACCAGATCTATTCAGGAGTATTTTCTCCTGATGGCTCTAAGGTCCTTACCGGATCTAGAGATGGAATAGCAAAATTATGGGATATTGATGGAAATGTTCTATTGGAATTAAACGATCATCCCAGCATTGTTTCCACTGTGGCTTTTTCACCGGATGGTTCCAGATTACTTACAGCATCCCTGGGTCATTCCGCCCGTTTGTGGGACCTTCAGGGCAACATGTTAAAAGAATACCCCGGTCAAATAGTTGCTGCGGCTTTCTCTCCTGATGGCCGCCAAATATTAACTGGCTCAGCCCAAAGCGTTCAACTGTGGGATGGCGTTATGAATCTGGATGAATTTTTGCGTGGTGGAAGCATTGATGACTTGAAAATGGATCCTGAAATTGATTAGGGCACTCCTAAATATATTTTCCGTCCAGAATATTTTGTATCACAGGAGTTTACTTCCATCAATCAACACGGTTTTTACAGAACTTTCAGTCGCCTGGTTTAGTACCCCAATTGCCCCGGGCGTTTTAGCCACAAAGGCCTCTAATTCTGTGTTGGAATCAAAGTAATTGGGAGCTCTAGCTTTTCCTTGAAATACTAATGATAGAAAATACTTTTGCAGTTCATCTCCACTCATGTTATAAACTCGGGTGCAGGTGTTTCGTCCGGTAGGTGTATCAGGATCCATTAGGGCTATTATCACTTTAGTCCCGTCTTTCCAGCGTTGCTGTTCACCTTTTAACACCGAACTTAATTGATTTTTTTTCAGTTCAGATGGTACACTCTCGGTATGTCCTATAACGAATAATTCTGCATCTTGGGCACTAGCTATTGGACATATGAGTAACATCACAACCCAATAGCAGGCCATGCTGATAATAACTTGTTTAAAAGATGCTTCAGCTCTCATCGCTTAAAAACCAACTGCAAATTGCGCGGTGACTCTACTTTCGTTACCCGCAATTTCCCTGTTCTCATACTGATATTCTAGTTTGACCACCGCCAGAAAATTAATCTCATAACGTAACCCGCCTATGAAGGAGGTGGTATTATCTGCTTCAAATAATATTTCCTCAGCCTGATAGTTAAGATTGTCAACCCTAATGTAGGGCACCCACTTCTTTTTTAGCCTAAGGCCTGCATATGCATAGGAGGCCACCGCCAAGGGGCTTCCCGTCGAATCATTGCTATTAATAGCAAAAGTGCTTTCCGCCAAAAACTCGAATTTCTTTCCAAAATAGGCGACCGATCCAGTTACCAAGCTTTGATTAATTTGGGTTTTGACAACTTTACCGTTAATTTCAGCCCCTTCCGATACTACATCGCGGTAATAAGAAGCTCCAATACGTAAACCATCTTTAGGTTTAATGTGAATAGCTGCAGTTATGGATTTGAATTTATCGTTGTCAAGAACGTCACTGGACCCCAGGCCATTACCGATCATAAAGTCATAACCGAACTTCAATTTTCCCAGGTTTAACCCCTGCATACTTACTCCGGTAGTGTGTATGGGTATGATTTTTTTTTGAAATATTAAAGGGCGCTTTATAGTGGGAAAGAAAACCCGTCCATGGTGGTAAGTGTCGTTCCAGTAGTTAATTGGGGTATGATGTTTACCTACCAGTAAATTATGATTACCCTTGTAATTGTACTTTATGACGATTCGTTCAATACTAACATTAAATTTTGTAGGCGAGGATGGTGAAAATTTAAAAACGGTCTCGCCAAGAAATGATATGCGGTTACTAATTTCCGAGGTAATGAAAAGGTCCTGTTCACCAAGTCCAAAGCTTAACTTTCCGTCTTCGACAGTAGTGATTACCTCCACAAATCCTTTAATCTGGGTTTTCTGACCAAGTACTGGATTGAAAACAATGAACAGCAATAACAACGTCAAGGAGATAAAAATTCTTCTCTCAAGACTTCCCGCGGGCAAACTGGTTGGTTTTTGGTACAATTAATTCAAAATGATTTAATAAAGCTTATTCATCCGTTGTGGGCAATTACAATATAACAAAAATCTCTTACAGATTAGGCTTTTCCAGCAATGAGCCACGAAGTTTTGGCGCGCTAAAGAAAAAAGCAATCTATTACCTATGAAAGGCATCGGAAATAAATGAAAGCACCGTGGGTAGTGATTCCCTCCAATAGGTCCAGCCGTGTCCCCCCTGGCGTACCCGGTATTCATGTGGTATTTTCAATTTTCGCATTTCGATATGTACCAGAGAATTTCCCTCATAGAGAAAATCGTCATCACCACAGTCTATGTACCAGCGCACCTCATCTATTTGATTTTCAGGCATGTTTCGGACAATTTCGAGGGTACTGTATTGTTTGAAGTAGGCCTCAATTTGCTGGTCCGAGGCTTCCCCCCCTCCTCTTCTGGTAATATAGGCCTGGGTGGCATCTAAAGTCAACGGGCCAGTGCCGGCACTGAGCGGGCAGGCAGAGGAAAATAAATCAGGACGATGCAAGGCATAGATAAATGATCCACCACCCCCCATCGACACCCCGGCTACCGCACGATATTGCTTCTCCCCCTTAATACGATAGGTTTTTTCCACAAATGGGATGAACTCTTCGAAAAAGAAATCCTCGTAACGCCAGTCACCTCCAGCACTATTAAAATATCCTCTTCTGCCGGTATTCGCATCCGGCATCACAATGATCATAGGAGTAGCCCCACCTTCATTGATTGATTTATCGGCAATGTGCATTACTTCCCCATATTGTATCCAACCAGTCTGATCGTCCCCGCCTCCATGCAAGAGGTACAGCACCGGATAACTTCTTTTTGAGCTTTCATAATCGGGTGGAAGATAGATGGCATATTTACGTTCTCCATCGAGGATTTTACTGGTCATGGAGAGTTCATCGAATACCTTTCCGGTTTGCGCGTGCGATAAGACCGATGCTATAGAAAACAAATAAATAAGTAGATTTCGTTTCATAGTATTATTTTAGAAGAATGATGATGGATACTAACATAAATAATAACCTAAAACAATAGTCCCAAAAAAATGATATCAAAATGCCTGCTGAGCAATATAGTCAGACCTGCCTGCTCGCCAACCCGCCTGGCAGGCCGGTTACTAAAGTCTTCATGGATTATTCCGATGTGCGTCATTACCCTGTTTTTATTTTACGGTTGTGCAAAAAAAGAGACATCTATTCCTCCCAATATTATCTTTTTGTTGACTGATGACCAGCGATGGGACGCCATGAGCGCTATGGGCAATCAGGCTATTCAAACTCCGGAAATGGACAAGCTTGCTGGAGAAGGGGTAAAGTTTTCACATGCCTATGTTACTACGCCAATATGCGCAGTAAGCAGGGCCAGTATTCTTAGCGGACAATACGCCCGCAGGCACGGCATCGTTGATTTCGCAACACATTTTTCTGACAGTGCCTATCAATTTACTTATCCGATGCAACTTAAAAAGGCTGGCTACCGGATTGGCTTCATTGGAAAATATGGAATTGGAGAGGAAAAGGATTTTCCAAAAGATCAATACCACTATTGGGGTTGTTTTCCAGGACAGGGAAAATACTGGCATAAGGACAGCTTGGGAAATGATTTACACCTGACCCGGATACTGGGAGACCGTGCGCTTAGGTTTTTGGAAAATTCACCTGACGACCAGCCTTTCTGTTTGTCCGTGAGCTTTAAAGCTCCACATAGCCAGGATGGTGACCCAAATCAATTCTTATTCGACTCTGCCTATATTGACCAATATCGGCACAAAATTTTTTCCTTGCCAGCAACAGCTGATTCAAGTTTTTGGTATGAATATCCGGAGTTCTTCAGAAAAAACAACGAAGCTAGAATCCGTTGGGGAATCCGATTTAGTACCCCGGAAAAATATCAGCACTCGTTGCGCGGGTATCATAGTCTGATTTATGGTGTGGACGTTCAGATCGGAAGGATTAGAAAATTGTTGAAAGAAACGGGCAAAGATAAAAATACCATCATTATGCTGATGGGCGATAATGGTTTTTACCTGGCTGAACATGGCATGGCAGGAAAGTGGTATATCCATGAAGAATCTATTCGTGTGCCTTTTATTATTTATGACCCAAGGGTATCCGATGAACAAAAAGGCTTAACAAACCACAGGATGGTACTTAATATTGATGTAGCCCCTACAATTCTGGATTATGCTGGTATAATCATACCAGAAACGATGCAGGGGAAAAATGTCAGGAATATTTTGTACAAAAAAAATCCATCCTGGCGAAATGAATTCTTATTTGAACATCCCTTTAAATATGAAACACTGCCCCGTTCTGAGGGAATTGTTACGGAAGAATGGAAATATGTCCGCTACCTTGACCGGCAGCCTGATTATGAATGGATGTACCATACC
>QIEB01000426.1 GCA_003229495.1 Flammeovirgaceae bacterium | reverse complement strand
TGCAAAAAGCAGGATATGAGGTGCATGCTATAGCTCCCGAAGATGATTACAGCATTCATTTGACCGCAATGGGATGTATTTATCACCCTGTAAAGATGAAAAATACCGGGAGTAATCCATTTTTTGACCTGGATTTGACCCGAAGAATATATAAACTGTACAGGAATATCAGACCTCAAGTCATCTTGCATTACACCGTCAAACCAAATATTTATGGGACCATGGTAGCAAAGTGGCTAAAAATACCGTCCATTAGCACGGTAAGCGGTTTGGGAACAGTATTCCTCACTTCTGGCAAAACCAATAGGATCGCCCGGTACTTGTATCGCAAAGCTTTCAGGTATCCTCAAAAAATATTTTTCCAAAATCAACCGGACCTTGAGGTTTTTAAGCAGCTAAAACTACTTACTAAAACTAACTATGATTTAATTCCGGGGTCCGGTATAGATATAGTAAGGTTTCGTCCTGACCAACCTCCGCCTGAACGACCCCCTTTTATATTCTTGATGATGGCCAGACTCATTGAAGAAAAAGGGATAAGAGAATATATAGAAGCTGCGGGAATTCTTCGTAATGAGGGATTTTCTGTATGCTGTCAATTATTGGGAGCACCTGAACCGGATCACAAACGAGGCATTCCATTGGAGGAAATCAGCCTGGGGCAAATAGATTATTTAGGAGATACTGCGGATGTGAGGAAGTATCTAAATAAGTCACACGCGGTGGTCCTGCCAAGTTATCGTGAAGGTTTGTCCAGATCGCTTTTGGAGGCCGGAGCCATGGCAAAACCTATTATCGCCTGTGATGTACCCGGATGCAAAGAAGTTGTAAAAGATCAAATTAACGGGTTACTTTGTAAACCTGGAAATGCCATTGATCTTGGAGAAAAAATGAAAAAATTACAGTCATTAAGTAATGAGCAATTGGTAAAAATGGGTAATGCTGGCCGTAGCTTGGTTGTGGAACATTTTGCTGAAGACCGGGTGATTAATATATATCTAAATATCATTAAGAATATAGCCTAATATTGGTCCTCTATGGAATTTATTGAAACGGGCATTCAAGATCTTTGGGAAATAGCACCTGTTATTCATCGGGACCAACGTGGTTACTTTTTGGAGTCATTCCAGTTGGAAAGGCTCAATTCAGTTGGCATTAACGGTCCCTTTGTTCAGGACAATCAGTCATTTTCATTCAAAGGCGTTTTAAGAGGGCTTCACTTTCAAAAATCCCCTCATCAACAGGGAAAATTAATCAACGTTACCATTGGCAAGGTACTTGACATAGTGGTAGATATTCGAAAATCTTCTCCGACTTTCGGCAACCACTACAGTTGTATGCTAGATGCTGAAAAACACAACCTACTATATGTGCCTGAAGGTATGGCCCATGGTTTTCTGGCTTTGGAAAACTCCTTGTTCGTTTATAAATGCACAGAGTTTTATAATAAGGAAAGTGAAAGGGGTATTCTTTGGAGCGACCCGGATCTTGACCTTGACTGGGGAAAGACAGATCCAATTGTTTCAGAAAAAGATGCCGAACTGCCTTCATTTAATGAGGTGATGGAAAAATTATAATTTGTTGTTACTTTGTAATTATTGAAAGTAAAAACTCCTTGGGATTGAATAAATGGTTTATCAAATACGGCGGGTTTGTACTGATCTTTCTCGCCGTTGGTTCATGTAAAAGCTATAAGGAAAACATTCTTTTTAAAGTTGAAGATGAGGAAATGGATGAGTTGGCAAAGGTTGTAGTTGAGATTCAGGAGAATTACACAATAGGCCCGGATGATCATCTGCAAATAGAGGTTTTCACCAACAAGGGAGAAGGGTTGATTGATCCCAATAATGCCCTGAGTAATGGTCAAAATGTTAATGCGGAAACACCAACGCCATTTTATATGGTGAAGGCTGATGGAACGGTAAATCTGCCAATTATTGGCAATGCCAAGCTTGGCGGCATGACCATACCCGAGGTAAACCGGCATCTCCAGGAAAAATACAGCATTTATTATAAGGACCCATTTGTGCAGACTAGATACCTCAATAAACGGGTAATCGTACTAGGGGCAACAGAAGGAAAGGTGATACCACTGGACAACGAAGGTATGAACCTGTTGGAAGTACTGGCCCTGGCAGGCGGGGTGAACAATGATGCCAAAGGAAGCAATATCAGATTGATACGAGGAGATCTATCCAATCCACAAGTGCAAGTGATTGACTTAAGCACCATAGAAGGAATGACAAGGGCCAACCTAAAAATTCAGCCTAATGATATTATCTACGTAGAACCGGTGAGACGACCCTTAACGGAGTCCCTGAAAGACGTCGTGCCAATACTAAGCATACTAACATCGGTTTTGGTTTTGGTGATAGCGCTGGGTCTATAACTTACTTAAATTGTGACTAATCACGCTTTCGATATCGATAGAGACAATATTGTCGTCAGAGGACAACACTCCTACTTAGGAGGAGAAATTGATATCGAAAAGTTATATACGGTCCTTAGCAAGAGTTGGCTTTGGATCATACTTATAGTTATAAGCACCAATTTATCCGCCTACCTGGTGATTCGGTGGACCAAACCACTTTTTGAAAGTTATTCGGATTTAAAGCTCAATGTTAAGAACGACGCAAATTTTCTTGGCTTTCTTGAGGTTAATGAGGAGCAAAATCTGAACAATCTATCCGGAGAAATTGAATTGATCAAATCAAAGCTCTTTTTTGATAAGGTAATTAAAACGCTTGACCTGGATATAAGTTACTATGCTGTCGGAAATATTCTTGAGGATGAAAAGTATCGGAGCCCACCATTTAAGGTGGAGTACACTTTCTTGAATAACTGGGCCTATGACCAGCAATTTACCGTGGCCATAAGTAATGAAAATGAATTCATTTTGGGCTACCCCGATAAGACTCAAATTCCTGACCAGATTTGTCGATTCGGTGAGGCCATACAAAATGAACATTTTGCTTTGCGACTTACCATGAATCTTCCTCTAAATGAACTAGATAAAGACCAACTCTATAGCTTCAAGATAAACAGCCAAAACAACCTGCTAAAATACCTTGAAAATAACATAGCCGTTGAGCCCCTCAACCTTACTGCAAATACCATCCGAATTTCTTTCAGGGACCATAACAGATATAAGGCCAGAGATTTGGTAAGTGCTATCGACACTATCTATCTCACCTATACCAAGGAAGAAAAAAATAAGGCAAACCAACAAAAGATTGATTTTTTAGATGATCAACTTTTGCTTACCCAAAGTAAACTTCAGGATTATGAAAGCTATTTCGAAAGCTTCACCATAAGAAATAAGACCACGGACGTTCAAACGGACCTGAGCAACACTATTAAGGCTATCACGGCTCTGGATTCACAAAATGTAAATCTGGAAAAAAAACTGACAGATATACACCAGTTGCAGTCCAGTGTAGATAGTCAGACAGGTGAGCCGGAGCGATTACTACAGTACTCAAGTTACAATGAGGACATCAACACAACCTTATCAAAGCTAGATGAGTTGGTAAAAGAAAGGGAGTTGCTAAAGATTTCTTATAATGAAAATACTTTTGCAGTAACCAAGGTCGACCAGGAAATCACTTTAGTCAAAGAGCAGTTAAAGAGTTATTTACAGGCCTTGGAAAAAGATCTTCAAAGCGAACAGTTGGTGGTCAGTTCCAAGAGATTGACTTTAGAAAAACGGCTGAGAACACTACCTGCCCAGGGCACAGAATTTACCAGTAACCAGCGAAACTTCAGTCTCTACGAGGAATTCTTACTTACACTAATGCAACTAAAGGCAGACTTTCAGGTAGCACAGGCAGGTACGGTGACCGACTTTGTGATCCTATCGGCTGCCGTCCTTCCAAACTCGCCAGTCTCCCCAAACAGATTGATCATTTATGGTTTGGGAGTGGTAGGTGGATTAATTTTCAGCTTCCTGTTTGTTGGAATACGTTATGCGTTGCATAACAAAGTAACAAGTCAAACGGAACTTGAACGAATCACCACCCTGCCCATATTAGGGTTAGTACCGGAATACGATAAGGGAAAAATGGAATTGAGCAAATTGATCATAGACAAAAACCCAAAGTCACCGGTGAGTGAAAGCCTCAGATCCATCCGCACCAACATGGAGTTTTTAAGGGTCTCCGAGGGGCCTAAAATTATTTCGGTTACATCTACGGTTAGTGGTGAAGGCAAGACTTTCCTGGCCATTAACCTCGGAGGCATCATTAGTTTGTCAAAACAAAAGGTCCTTCTGGTAGACATGGACATGAGACGCCCCAAGATCCATATGGCCTTTAACAACGAACAAGTGGATAAAGGCCTTTCTACCATCCTAATTAATAAACACTCATTCAAAGAGTGTCTGCTACACACTGACTTGGAAAATCTCGATTATCTGCCAGCGGGGCCCACACCTCCCAATCCTTCAGAATTACTTATGGGTCAGGAAGTGGATCAACTGTTTAGAGAGATGAAACAACAGTACCATACCATAATTCTGGACACACCTCCAGTAGGCCTGGTAACGGACGGAATACTGGCTATGAAAAAGGCAGATATACCAATTT
>QIEB01000086.1 GCA_003229495.1 Flammeovirgaceae bacterium | reverse complement strand
AAAGCCCATGAAGGTTTTTTAGGTAATAGTGTGGTTGGATCCTGGTGTAATTTGGGAGCTGATACCAATAACTCCAACTTAAAAAACAACTACTCCAATGTACGTTCATGGAGTTATCTTGAGGATACATTTGTGGATACTGGCCTTCAGTTTTGTGGGCTTATCATGGGAGATCACAGCAAGAGTTCGATCAATACCATGTTTAATACTGGCACAGTAGTGGGCGTATGCGCAAATATTCATGGAGCAGGATTTCCTGCAAAGTTTATTCCTTCATTCCTTTGGGGCGGAACTGGAAATGCTACAGAGTATAATTTTGAAAAAGCCTGTGAAATGGTTGCCAGGGTAATGGAACGCGGCTCGCTATCTTTTTCTAATGTAGAAAGAAGTATTCTTGAGCATATATACCAACAGACTTTAGAGTATCGTTTATCGACGTTGAAGTAGAAAATGCAATTCGCCGACATCCAGGGTTTGGAGCAAACTAAAACTAGCTTAATCAAAGCTGTGCGAAATGACCATGTGGCTCATGCTCAACTCTTTTTAGGTCCTGAAGGGAGTGCTAACCTGGCAATGGCCATTGCGTTTGCCAGTTATCTTAATTGTGGGGATCCAGGTGTCCGGGACAGTTGCGGTCAGTGTCCCTCTTGTTTGAAGAACCAAAAGTATATACACCCTGATGTCCATTATGTTTTCCCTGTAAGTGGCACCGAAAAAATTCGAGGTAAAGAAGTGGTGAGCAACAATTTTCTAAAGGAATGGCGTTCGTTTTTAGAGGAGAATTTGTATGGCGATATTGCCGACTGGAGTGGAATCTTTGGAGGTGAAAACAAGAACCTGAATATCTCAAAGGAAGAAAGTAAAGCCATCATCAAAAAATTATCATTGATGGCTTTTGAAGGAGTGTACAAGATCCTAATTATCTGGATGCCGGAGTATATGCACGCTTCGGCAGCAAATGGTCTGTTAAAGATTCTGGAAGAGCCGTCGAAAAAAACAGTATTTATATTAGTAGCACATGACTCAGAAAAGTTGCTAGGGACCATTTTGTCTCGAACACAAAAGGTACTGATTCGGGCTTTTGAAAATAGTGAAGTACAGGCACAGCTAATGGAAACAGGTGTTAGCCAAGACAAGGCTTCCCATATTGCCAGATTAGCTGCTGGTAACTTAAAATTGGCTTTAAGATTAGCCTCTGAAGTTGAAGAGGACAGAGTAGAATCATTCAAAGAGTGGATGCGATTGTGCTACGGCCGGGACTATACCAAGTTGGTAGAATGGTCCGAGGAATTTCACAAAATGACCAAAATTTCGCAACGAAGTTTTATTAGGTTTGGGCTTTCAATACTCCGGGATACATTGATTGCTCACTATGGGGATTCTCAGCTGATGAAACTTACAGAAGATGAAAAAGAGTTTGTTAAAAAATTCTCGCAAGTGGTAACTCCTCAAAAAATTGAGCCGCTTACCAGCCTATTTTCAGAGGCACTATTCCACTTGGAAAGAAACGGAAGTCCAAGGATGATCTTTTTAGATCTGGCCCTTAAGGTCTCCAAAAGTTTGAAAGAAGTTGAAATCCAAAATTAGAATAGGCACTAGACGCAGCCCGCTGGCCTTATGGCAAGCCAAATGGGTGGCCCAGCAGTTGGAATTGGTGGATTTGGCTAGCGAGCTGGTCCAAATGGATACAAAGGGTGATCGATTGCTAAACATACCGATTCCGGAGATTGGCAGTAAGGGGGTGTTTACAGCGGAACTGGAGCGTGAATTGGCTTCAGGAAATATTGATCTTGCAGTACATAGCGCTAAAGATATGCCGTCTGAATTACCTGCGGAATTTGAGATAATTGCTTACACTGCCAGGGAGCAGGCCCATGATGTACTAGTAAGTTACCAAGGCAATCTTGATTTGGGTGAAAGTCTCACCATTGGCACTTCATCTTCAAGAAGAGTTGCCCTTTTTCATCATTATTATCCTGGCATCAATACGGTTTCTGTCCGGGGGAATTTACAAACTCGCTTGAAGAAACTGGAACAGGGGGGAATGGACGCCTTAGCATTGGCTTATGCAGGTGTACACCGCCTTGGCCTGGATGGGCTAATCAGGATTTCTATGCCAAAGAATGTTTTTGTACCGGCAGTTGGCCAAGGTAGCATGGCTATCGAGGTCAGCAAGAAAATTGAACCTCAAAAGAAAATACAGATAAGAGAATGTTTAAATGATCCGTCAACCGAATATTGCCTCACCACAGAAAGAGCTTTTCTCTATACTATCCAGGGTGGATGTAGCATTCCAGCTTTTGCATATGCTGAATTAACTGGTGGAGTAATTAGAGTCGTCGGTGGAGTAGTCAGCCTGGATGGAAAACAAGTTGTTCAACTAAGTTTGGAAGGTCCGTTGGACCATGCACATAGATTGGGTGAAAAGCTCGGGCGAAAAGTTCTTGGATCTGGAGGAGCAAAGATCCTGGAAGAAATCAAGTCTCATTTGAATGATTAAATATGATAGTTAAGAACAATATTATAGTAGCATGCCTGGTGCTATTTGGTCTTACGGTGTCTTCTTGTACACCAAAAAAAGACTACCTGGGTAACATCTCTACTTATGTTCCAAAAAAGGACTACCTGGTTACCATCAATACCACCTTTGGAGATATAAAACTTATCCTTTTTGATGATACCCCATTGCATAAAGATAACTTTATAAAACTAGCGCAAGCCGGGAGGTACGATGGCACCATTTTCCATCGGGTAATTCAAGAATTTATGATTCAGGGAGGTGATGTTAATACCAAGGAAGGGACCACGCCAGCTCCAGAGGCTATGATACCTGAGGAGATTCAGTCAAATAATTTCCATACCAGAGGGGCGGTAGCAGCAGCTCGCACCAACAACCCTGAAAGAAAGTCCAGCGAGTGCCAATTCTATATCGTTCAGGGACGTACTTGGTCAAAGGAGGAATTGACTTTGGATAAGGAAAAATTACACCAGTATTTGAGGAGACTATTAAATATGCCAGAGTATCAGACCTTGAGAGATGAATATATCAGTATGCAACAAGCAAGAGATGAGGAGGCGTTGGAGGCCAAAATGTTAGAACTGAAGCCGGTAATTGAAAAAGAATTTGGAGTAAACTTAAGGACTGGAAGTTTATACTACTAAAGGGGGAGCCCCTAATCTCGATGATGAGTATACGGTGTTTGGCAAGGTAATCTCCGGAATGGAAGTAGTGGACGCAATTGCCGAACAGTCTACAGATGGAATGGACAAGCCCCTGGAGGAAATTCCAATGACGGTAAAAGTAGAAGAAGTAAAACGCTCCAAGATTTCAAAACTCTACGGGTATCAATATCCACAACCTTGATGAAAATTTTGATAACTGGTGCGAATGGACTTTTGGGTCAGAAGCTGGTACAATTGCTGAGCAATGAGAAGACATCATTCCTGGCAACTTCTCAAGGACCCAGTCGCATTCGAACAGCTGAGGTATCCTACCTTCCTTTGGACGTGGTAAAAAGAGATCAGGTGATTAAAGTGGTTAGGGAATATTCTCCAACAGTGGTCATACACACTGCCGCCATGACACAAGTGGACCAGTGTGAAACTGACAGGGAAAAGTGTTGGCTACTCAATGTAATGTCAGTGGCACATCTAATTGAAGCATGCGCAATAGTTAATGCTCATCTGGTTCATTTGTCTTCTGATTTTATTTTTGACGGACTAAGCGGCCCTTATAAAGAAGATGATGAGGCTAACCCTATCAATTTTTATGGCCAATCCAAATGGGCCGCTGAAAAGCTACTGTATGAAAGTAATATAAAATGGTCAATTGTTAGAACTATTCTAGTATATGGGGCTACACCTGGTATATCCAGATCCAATATTATGCTATGGGTAAAACGCCAACTGGAAGCCGGTAAACCCATACAAGTTGTAGATGATCAGATTCGCACCCCAACCTTGGTAGAGGACTTGGCAGTGGCGTGTTATCAAATTGCCAAGCAGTCAGCTCATGGTATTTACCATATATCAGGCGCAGATTTACTGACACCATATAATATTGCACGGATAACCGCTCGATATTTTTACCTGGATGCATCTTTAATCAACAAGACCAATTCTGAAGCTTTCAAACAGCCTGCCAAGCGTCCATTAAAAACAGGATTCATAATTGAAAAGGCCCGTAAGGATCTTGGGTACCAGCCACATAGTTTCGAGGCAGGGCTGGCTATTACCGCCTCATTTTGGGATTAGATATTAGCTCCAACTTCTGTTTAGTAAATGAAAGTTTGTTGAGTTAAGGAGATATTTTCATAATTTACGCCGCACTAAACCAAGAAACCCATGAGAAAGGCATCGCTTTCCCTGCTTTTTATGATCTTTTGTTGGTCCAGCTTCGCCCAGGAAGCTGAAACTGTCACCGAACGCGATATCTGGACCAGGATTGGGGATATAGTATTTATTTCGATACCCTTAGGAAATGGAATCTCCATGCCTTTTGTGATAATCTGGTTATTGGTGGGAGCAATCTTTTTTACCATTTACATGGGCTTTATTAATATCCATGGCTTTAAGCATGCCATTGATGTAGTCCGAGGAAAATTTGATGACCCGGATGACCCAGGTGAGGTTTCACATTTTCAAGCGTTAACTGCAGCCTTATCGGGTACTGTGGGCTTGGGTAATATTGGGGGTGTGGCCATAGCTGTATCGCTAGGAGGCCCGGGTGCAACTTTATGGATGATTCTAGCGGGTTTATTGGGTATGTCCACCAAATTTGTAGAATGTACCCTGGGTGTAAAGTATCGTAATGTTCACGCTGATGGCTCTGTGTCAGGAGGACCCATGTACTATTTGAGCAAAGGGTTGAGCAAACGTGGACTGGGCCGGTTAGGAAGATTTTGTGCAGTTATATTTGCAGTTTTTTGTATAGGTGGGTCCTTCGGCGGAGGAAACATGTTTCAAATCAACCAAGCAACCGAACAACTGGTAAGTGTAACTGGAGGGGAGAATAGCTTTTTGTATGGGCGTGAATGGATGTTTGGGGTATTCATGGCCGGATTGGTAGGATTGATAATTATTGGTGGTATCAAAAGCATTGCAAAGGTGACCGAGAAAATTGTACCGTTTATGGTGGCCATTTACTTAGTAGCAGCATTTTTTATCATCTTGATGAATTTTTCAATGATTCCTGATGCTTTAGCTTCGATAATTGCCGGAGCTTTTTCAGTCAAAGGAGCAGCGGGCGGAATGATTGGTGTCTTGATCGTAGGTTTTCAACGGGCAGCTTTCTCCAATGAGGCAGGTGTGGGATCTGCATCTATTGCTCACTCCGCGGCAAAGACAGAAGAACCGATTAGTGAAGGCGTGGTGGCTTTGTTGGAGCCATTTATTGATACTGTAGTGGTTTGCACTATGACCGCTTTAGTGATAGTCATCACCGGATCCATAGACCCGGATGCCACCGAAGGGGTATCACTAACTTCACGAGCCTTTGCTTCTACCATTTCCTGGTTCCCATATATCTTGCTGATAGCGGTTATTCTTTTTGCACTATCAACCATGATTTCTTGGTCCTACTACGGGCTGAAAAGCTGGACCTATTTATTCGGTGAGAGCCATCTAAATGATGTCATATATAAGGTCATATTCTGTGTTTTTGTAGTAATTGGTTCTGTATTAACATTGAGCAGTGTCTTTTATTTTAGCGACGCTATGATCTTTGCCATGGCATTTCCTAACGTACTGGGACTTTACATATTAGCCCCTGAGATAAATCGGGATTTAAAAAGTTATCTCACTAGGGTAAAAAGCGGAGAGATTAAAAAATACAAATGATCAATAACAGTATACCTGGTCATAGTTTCCTGAATCAAAAACCTGTTTTCTAATTACATCCATATTATGGTTGTAGTAAATTACTACAAAATAATCTGCTTCCGGGATATACTTCTCAGTAAAGAAAACTGCTTCTACTGCTGTCCCCAGATTAATAATATCGTTAAAACCCGGATTTAGCAACATACCAAGTTTATTATCTAATAAGCCATATCCTTGTTTGGTTTTGATAATGGCTCTGCGTCTATTATTGTTTGAAATCCAATCCAAACCCGTAATATCTTTGAACTCCAATTCACCGGTATAATAGTTTAATACCATCCAGTTATTTTGTTTACGAGCAATTACCGTACTGTCCGACCATTGTTTTATTTGGTCATATTCGAAGGCTACCACTACCTTATTCTTATGATCAATTAGTCCCTTCTTACCTTTTTTGCTGCTGATTAAAATACCATTACTAAAATAAGTTATCCGGCTTTCATATTGAGGCTTGATCAAAGACCTATTGACAGGATCATAATGGCCAAAACGTCCATTATGCAATATCGAAATATGGGAAATACTATCAGCGACTATGGTCTGATAGCGAGGTTTTATTAGAATGGTTCCTTGTAAATTTACTATACCCTTCAGGCCATTCTTTTCAATGATGAATAGTTCTGATGTAAGAGGATGCATGTCATAATACCAGGTGTGATAGATTGGGTGGCCTTCCAGGTCGTACACTTGTCGTTTTCCACCGGTACTATTTACTTGCAAAAATCCCATAGATTGGCCAGCCTCCCTGATTAGTCTCACCCTATCGTTCTTGGCTAAAGTTAAGGTGGCACCATTTCTGAACAATAGTGTGGTGCCCTGTTCATCCATAAGCATCATGATATGCATGCCCAGTCTGGCTACAGAATCGTAAGAATTCTCATTTAGTCGATCCAATGTTGCACGGTCCCATACTTCCCATTTGGGATTCTTAAATAAACATATGAAATGGTTGCTTGATAAAAATTTCTGATACCGGTCGGGCGGGATAGCCTTAAGGTTTTCCCCATAAAATCTAATAGTGCCATGAGCCGTCTTCACATACCAATCAGCGGAATCCAGCTGGTGAATTTCATGTATAGACAAAGGTATGATCGGTAGCAGGTCTTTACTAAGAATGCCTTCTTTCTCAGGAGTAAATACCATCAGGTTATTTTGGCTTACAAATTCCCAATCAGTATACTGATATGAAAAGTCCAGGTCAAGCTCAAAAGACCTAACAATATGCTCATTGGTACTAACTGCCCATTGGCCCTTTTTTAAAAGAATGAAGGCGCCTACACTTTGTATGGTTTCATGGATTATTGGAACTATCAAACGTCCGGTCATGCTGGAAATTCCCCACTTTTCGTTTTTTCTAATGGCGATAAATGAGTCTCCAAGTATTTTGACCTGATCGTATTCAACGCTTAATACCAGCCGTCCCGACTTATGCAGAACCCCATATTTGTTTCCGATGTTTAATTCTAACAATCCTCTTCCCAGATCTTTAATACCATCAAATGGCCCATCCCATAGGACCTTCTGGTTTCTTCCCATTAACACTAATTTTTGGTTTATATAAGCTTGAAAGACATCAGTTGTCAGCAGTTGGCACAGGTAAATTTCAGGGATTGAGTCAAAGCTGACCTCAATTTGATAAACCCCATAATGGTCAATAAATCCATATTGATCATTTTCATAAATAGGAATTAGCGAAGTTGATTCCAGCTTGTTGATACGGGCCAAAGAATCTGTAATGTAATCTCCTTTCATGAATGACTCTTTATCGAGGTGATACAGGATATTATCAGCCACCGAGACATACTTGCTATTGGGGAAGTCTTTTTTAAACCTTTTGTAGCTTCCGGGGCGGTTATTTAATGTCT
>QIEB01000106.1 GCA_003229495.1 Flammeovirgaceae bacterium | reverse complement strand
AAAATCGAGTAATGACCGTAGAAGCCGGTCATATACAAGTTTGTCTCACCCATTTCAATGATACTTTCAGTGCACTCACAAACAAATGTCCCCATCAAGGAGGACCATTAGGAGAAGGCTCCATAGAAAACGGATTACTAAGATGCCCATGGCATGGCTGGGATTTTGATCCCTGTGGTGGTGATTCAGATGGTTTTGAAGATGGGCTGAAAACCTATGATTTAAAAATTGAAAAGGATGCCATCTATGTAGGTATTGAAGAAGAGACTCCTCATGAAAAAACTGTAACAGACGTAATGGCTGAAACGATGGTTAACTGGGGAGTAAACCGTGTGTTTGGTATGGTGGGCCATTCTAATTTGGGTTTGGCAGATGCTTTCCGAAGATTGGAAGCACAGGGCAAACTAAAGTTTATTGGCATTCGTCATGAGGGAGCGGCTGCTTTCGCCGCTTCAGCCTATGGCAAACTCACCGGAAAACCTGCCGCTTGTTTTGGCATTGCCGGCCCCGGGAGTACCAATATGTTCACAGGATTGTGGGATGCCAAAGTAGATCGAGCACCCATTTTAGCATTATCCGGACAAGTGGCTACACAAGTTGTAGGCACCGGAAACTTTCAAGAAGTCGACCTGGTACGAGCATTTCAAACGGTTGCTGAGTTTAATCAGCGTGTCGAACAACAAAGCAAGCACAGTGAGTTAATGGCATTAGCGATTAAGCATGCTATTTTAAAAAGGGATGTATCACACCTCACTTTTCCAGATCAGGTGCAGGTATTACCTGCTGATGGAGCAGAACCACAAACGCCTGAAGGTAGAATTACTTCACTGCAAATTGCACCACCTGAGGAGAGTTTGAATGCGGCATTATCTCTATTGAAAGGTGCCAAACAACCTGTAATTATAGTGGGGCACGGTGCTCGTTTCCACATGGATGCTATTACTTCTTTGGCTGAAAAATTGAACTGCCCGGTAATGACGACCTTCAAAGCAAAAGGGCAAATTTCAGATGCCCATCCGTTGGGTTGCGGCGTACTAGGGAGAAGTGGTACCCCGATTGCTTCATACTTTATGAATGAAGCCGATTTATTGCTGGTTATTGGGGCTTCATTTTCAAATCACACTGGAATCACTCCCAAAAAACCAACTATTCAGATCGATTTAGATCCCCTGGCTCTAAGTAAGTTCCACAAAGTTGACGTGCCAGTGTTTGGTGAGATTTCTCGTACTGTAAGCCTTCTGTCTAAACAGGTTAATTCATTCACAGAAAATAAAATCAACCAGGAGGCGGAAATTGCTAAAAGATGGAAAATTTGGAAAGATGAAAAACAGAAACGATTACTGGAAGACCGAAGCCAAGGGATTAATTCCATTACTGTTTTTGATGCCTTAACAAAACTGGCACCTGAAAATGCGGTAATGTGCGTTGATGTGGGGAATAATGCTTATTCCTTTGGTCGATATTTCGAAAGCAAAAAACATACATTTTTAATGTCGGGTTACTTGGGATCCATTGGCTTTGCATTTCCAGCAGCAATTGGGGCTTGGGCAGCAGTAGGAGACAGTAGGCCTATTGTGGCCGTGGCAGGTGACGGAGGTTTTTGTCAATACCTGGCAGAAGTTACCACTGCCGTAAAATATAATATGCCCATCAAAATCATTATTTTGAATAACAATGAACTAGGGAAAATATCAAAAGAGCAACGAGCAGGAGGGTGGGATAAATGGGCTACAGATTTGGTTAATCCCAACTTTGCCGAATACGCAGAAAGTTGTGGTGCTTTGGGAATAAAAGTGACCAGGAAGGATGAGTTGGATGAGGCTATGACTCGATTATTTAATTGCAAGGGGCCGGGACTTATTGAAGTATCAACAGATGTGAAATTGATATAAAAACGGTGTCTAGCATATTTTGATAAAAATGTAGATGACATTTTATGTGAGTCTTTAGAAAAATAAGTGAATTGAATTAAAAGATAATGACAGAACAATTTGATCTTATTGTATTAGGAGCCGGTACCGGTGGTGTAAATGCTGCCCGACTATGTGCTAAGGCTGGTTGGAAAGTTGCCATTGTGGATGAACTTCCCTATGGCGGAACATGCATGTTGAGAGGATGTGATCCCAAAAAAATGCTCGTAGCTGTAACCGAGGCTATGGATTGGTCTGACAGGATGCAGGAAAATGGACTAAATACTGGACTGCCCACTATTAATTGGGCCAAAATGATGGCCTTTAAACGTACGTTTACAGAAGTCATGCCGAGCCGATTAGAAAAAGGTCTCAGCCATATGGGAATTGAAGTCTTACATGGCAATGCTCGATTTTACGATAATGGTTGTTTGCAAATTGCTGATCGTGAATTATCAGCCAAATATTTTCATATTGCAACGGGTGCCACACCTGTAAAATTAGGTATTCCCGGAGAAGAATATGTAACTACCAGCACCGATTTCCTTGAAAGAGAATCCTCGCCCAAACGAATTGTGTTTATTGGTGGAGGATTTATTGCTTTTGAGTTTGCACATATTTCAAAGCGTGCGGGTGCCTCAGCAGTAACTATTCTGCAACGCGGCAAGCATGCACTAGTTAACTTTGATCCTGATCTGGTTGATTTGCAGGTAAAAAGAACTCAGGAATTAGGCATCAATGTTCACTTTGAGGCGGTTGTGATAGGTGTTGCCAAAAATGGCGACGAATATATTGTTGAATATTCAACCCCTCATGGCAATGAGACTGTGACTTGTGATCTTGTGGTTCATGCCGCCGGCAGAGTTCCAAATATTGCAAACCTAAATTTGCAAGCTATTGGAGTAAAAACAGGTAAAAGAGGTATTAATGTAAATAAGTATTTTCGAAGCGAATCGAATCCGAAAGTATTTGCAGTAGGTGATTGTGCTGATACAGGAGCGCCAAACCTTACGCCTGTTTCAGCTAATGAATCAAGGATTGCCGCTAAGAATTTATTAGCAGGTAAAGATGTGAGAGCAATTAAATATCCACCAATACCGAGTGTTGTATTCACTCTGCCACCAGTGGCAAGGATAGGGCTGTTAGAATCTGAAGCCGATGAGAAGGGATTTAAGTTTGATGTAAAGTTCAGTAAAACAGAGAAATGGTATTCTTCAATGCGTGTGAGAGAAAAGTATTCCGGCTATAAGGTATTGGTAGAGAAAGATTCAGGTAAAATCCTTGGCGCACATTTACTTGGGCCAGGAGCAGAAGAACAGATCAATGTCTTTGCTATGGCTATGGGTCAGGGCATGACAGCAAATCAGCTAAAAGGGGTAATATTTGCTTATCCAAGTTACTCTTCTGATATAGGCTCTATGGTTTAAGGGCCGGGACTTAAGCTCTGGTCAAAGATCAGAACCATACTTTAAAAGCTGTAAATTCAGGTTTAGAAATATTGGAAGCCATAGAAATGCTGGTTGAACAAGGTACTATTCCTCCAACTAGAGTAGGAATAGGGGTTCATACCGGTCAAGTTATAACCGGCAATATTGGGAATGAAATTCGGAAGCAATACTCGGTGAGTGGAACAGCAGTAATTATTGCAGCCCGACTTGAACAGTTGAATAAGGAACTAAATACTAACTTTTTAATCTCAAAAGAGGTTTATCAAAAGGTCAAGGAACAGGATTTGCATTATTCAATATTCAAGGAAATCCAATTGAAGGGAATTCTTAAACCGGTTGAAGTATACCAAGTATCCAGGCCATAATATGTTGGCTTCCCTTTTCAGTTTGCGGGGGTTGACTGTAAAATATTATCAATTCAATAAGAATAAATAAAATGAAAACAGCAACGTGGAATGGTGCCGTATTAGCACAAAGTGATGAGACAATAGTAGTGGAAGGAAATCATTATTTTCCTCCTGAATCCTTAAATATAGAGTATTTTAAAGAGACCGATACCCACTCAATGTGTCCCTGGAAAGGGAAGGGCAGTTATTATACAATTGAGGTAAATGGGCGTAAAAATGAGGATGCCGCATGGTTTTACAAACATCCCAGTGAATTGGCAAAAGAAATTAAGGATCATGTTGCTTTCTGGAATGGTGTGGCAGTGCAATAATTTATAACCCTCCCCGTATCTGTAACATATGGTGAAAACCGTTAGTGAAACAGCGCTTAAACGCCTGCCCAATAGTAGGCAGTGGCATGGTAACCTGGACTTGCTTGGTGAAATTCAATTTGCATTAAACAGGAGATCAACCTGAATGGAATAGTAAATCCTGCCGAAGTATATCAGGTAACTAAAGCCAAAAAATAGCTGGTAGATGGCCCTAAGATCTAGTTGGTCATGAATCCAACAGCTATATTTTATTAGTGATTGATAGACTGTCTTCTAATGAAAATTCTTCTCTATATCTCCTTAAGCAAGAAATTACTTGTAATTTGTATTATTCCTATCTTCCATATCTAGACTATTCATCCTCTTTTCCCCATGTCCATTCCGGCATGGCCTCCGAGTGTTTGTTTTCCTCCTTCTGGGTTCATCATACTAGGTTTTTCTGCTAATTGAGCAGCCTTGTTAAGTAAGTTTGTACTATCCTATCTACATAATCAACTCATCATACTCATCCACCACCTTATTCTCAAACGAATCCAAATA
>QIEB01000174.1 GCA_003229495.1 Flammeovirgaceae bacterium | reverse complement strand
CCGTTGCTATAATTACAGCCTCCAACTCCTTATCAGCTAACATTTCATCATAGTGGGTATAAATATTTTTGGCCTTGTAAAATGACCCCATCATATGAGCCAGGTCCTCGGCTTGATCACAAACACTGTGAAGAACCACGTTTTCTGTTTTTTGGCAAGCTTCCAGGTGTGCTAACTGGGCTATAGGCCCACATCCCAATATCCCTATCCTTAGTTTACGCTTGCTCACAGTCAAACAGTGATTTCTATTCGATTAAGTTCCGGGTCTAGAACCACACTTTCATAGTAACCATCTCCGGTTGTTCTAGGCCTTCCAAGTACCTGGTAACCCTCCTGACCTAATCTCTCAGTTAAAGCATCTACAAGTTTCTTGCTACCTGCCGAGAATGCTAAATGTGTTATTCCCAGTTGTTTTCTGATAATTTCGGGTTGTTGCTCAGCAAATTGCTTGCTATGCATTAGCTCCAGTCTTACTCCTGAAGAAAATGAAATAAAGTAGGACTGAAATTCCTTTTGAGGATTATGATATAATTCGCCTGCACGTCCCCCGAAATAGTCCTGATAGAAACGTTTCATCCTTTCCAGATCTTTCACCCAATATGCTACGTGTTCTATTTTCATGATTAATCCTGCTTTAAACTAATAAGTACCGGCAGGTGATCAGATAGATACCTGTTTTGCTTGGTACGGACATCTTCATGACTATAGGAATCCACTGAAAATTTCGAGGTAAATATATAGTCAATTCTTTTGTTTCCTGTTTCTTCCCTGAAACCATTAGAAGTTCCTACGGGACCTGATAGCGGTTGCTTCGATATTACCAGGCCATCATCCATATGCTCATTTAATATGGCAATAGGAGCTTTATCCGGAGTAGCATTGAAATCTCCCATTAATACCATTGGAAGTTGTTCACTATTGATCTTTATGATTTTTTCAATTACCAGCGCAGCTGAATGCTCTCGTGCCAAGACCCCTTTATGATCAAAATGTGTATTAAAAACCCAGAACCGCTGCCTGGTTGATTTGTCTTCGAACAACCCGTAAGTACAAATTCTCTCTAGTGCAGCATCCCATCCAATTGACACCGAAGATGGAGTCTTAGAAAGCCAAAAGGTTCCTGTTTCTATTAAATTAACTCTCTGAATGCGGTAAAAAATTGCACAGTACTCCCCTTTGGTTGAACCATCTTCTCTGCCTACTCCTATATATGCATAGTCCTCCAGGTTGGTATTTAGAAATTCCACCTGATGTTGTAAACCCTCTTGAATTCCTATGATGGTTGGTTTGATGCGCTTAAGATATTGAATAATGTCATGTTTACGATGACTCCAACTGTTCAATCCATCATTCTGGTTGTCATATCGGATATTGAATGAAATGAGCTGATAATTCTGGCCCCAACCTATGTTGACCATGGATATCATCAAAAAGAATTGAAACATTAATTTTGTCATGGTGTGGTAATAGATGAATCTTTCTTTTTATGAAGTAGACCCCACAATCCCAATATGGGGCCCGCAGCCAGAAATATATAGATCAAATTTGGATTAATGAAATCCTTGAACAGATTGATTAATTGTATACTTAGGATGGTTATTGAAAAACCAATACAATTTACAATAGTCAAATCTATTTCATCCAGACCGGTTTAACCCTGGATTGATGACTCTGCGTCAAAATATCTCCGTAAAGCTCAGGTTTTCTGGCATTTCTATAGCGAAACCCCCCTGCAAGTTTTAACTTATCTGCAGTAAGAGTGGCCACCTCAATTGCGTCGTCAAAACTTTTAATTTCCTGTAAAATGTCACCAAATGGGTCCAGTATCATGGAGTTGCCATTCTTAAGTTGATCGCCATCGTAACCGATGGGATTGGTAAAAACGTAGTATATACCGTTATCATAGGATCTTGCTGGCAGCCATCTCAACAACCATTCCCTTCCTTTACGGCCATCAAATTCATTTCTTAAAGCCTTAGGGTTTTGGGCCCGGTTTTGCCAAATTTCATCTTTGACGTATCCCCTTCCAGGCATTGGGGACGGGGTACAACCGGTAACATGCGGCGCAAATATAATGTCTGCTCCTAACAAAGCAGTAGCCCTTACATTTTCGATCACATTGTTATCATAGCAAATGAGAATCCCACATTTCCATCCGTACAAGTCGAACACCTGATACTGATCACCCGCGGACAAAAACTTACTGATAAATGGATGTATCTTACGAAACCGCGACTTAAGGCCATTCCCATCTACACATACATAGCTATTATATAATTGGTGGTTATAAGATTCCACCAATCCGGCCAGTATGGAGATCCTATATTTTGATGCTAAGGCAATCAGTTTTTGGCAACTCGGACCATCCGGTATTTCTTCTGCCAAATCGCTTAACTGATGGCCGTCAAGTTTGCTCAGGAATGTATAAGCGGTTATTGACAATTCATGAAAACTTATGGCATCAGCTCCAGCGCGCTTGGCCATGGCGGTCAAGTCTTCAATCACCGATAGATTATAATCTTTATCTCCATCTTTGGGTTGGAACTGTGCTACTGCAATTACTAGGTCCTTCATACTAATATGAGTGCGTAAGAAAGATAAAGTAATAAAGATAGCAGGAATTTTGATCCATACGGAATATGACATTACCGTTCTCAACCACAATTCATTTTGATTTTTATTAGATTGTAGCTATTTTCTAACCAATTTCAGATTATACATGCAATCAAAAATCCAAACAATAATCACTATCATTAAAAACATCTAACTATGAAAAATTTGACCACAATTATGCTTGTACTGGTTCCATTGATCGCTTGGAGTCAGGAAAAAACTAGCCAGGCTTTCCATATACATGAAGATCGGGTTAAGCCATCGATGGTGGCTGATTATGAGAAAGCTTCTATGGCCTTGATTTCGGCGCTGAAAGAGCACAATATAGAGGGCCCTAGCTGGCTGACATCTACTACTAGTGATTCCAGGTATCTTTATGTGGGAAAAATTGATGATATGGCGGATCTGGACAAAAATATCTTTGCTCCATTGGCCGAAAAAATAGGCATGGATGCTACCAGTGAGCTTTTAGAGAAATTAGACAACTATTACGACCAGCATGGGAGTTATATTTTACATTTAGACTACGATTTGAGTTATCAACCTGAAGGAATTAATCAAAACCCGGAAGGGCAAACCTACAGGCGGTTTATTTATTTATATGCAACACCTGCAAACTATCAGAATTTAATAGATAATGTAAAAGCCCACAAAGCTTTGAGTGAAGCCAAAGGATCCAAATGGTATTACAGGATATATCGCAGCGGATTTGGAACTATGGACAGCTACATCATGGTAGCTATTGCCGCGAAAAATGCCATAGACTATGAAACCAGAAGACAGGAAATGTTAGACTTGCTAGGTAGCGAACGGGAGGAATTGATGAAGAAAACCTCGCAGAATCTATTAAGATCTGAGTCGGTTACCGGTGAGATCCGGAATGACCTGTCCTATAAAAGCAACTAAGATTGATACATCGTTTTATGCCAGTGAAGAGTCAGAAATTTTACTCAGGAAATTTTCTTAAGGGTTGGGGTTGGGATCCAAAAGATCAATCAATCACTTGGTAAATAATGCCATTGGGGCCCGCATTTATTACCATGGTATCACCAAAACGGAGCATTTTACCGCCAGATTCATGAATATGGCCGCAAACAACTAGTTTCGGCGACTTATCCTCAACAGTTTTTCGTACAGCGGTGCTACCTAAATGCTTGCCATGTGATGAGCAATCCAGCATTCCATAAGGTGGGGAATGTGAGACCAATACCGATCCCATTGGGCAATCCATAAGCAACTCTTCGGCCTCTTCCTCGGAAAAATCATAACTCCAGGATCCAAATGGTGTAATCGGGACGCCTCCCCCTATTCCAAAAAATATTGTGTCTTTTAGCTCTACAGAAGATCCATGTAATGCAATAGCTGACGGCCATTGCACAGAGGCACTTTGTAATTCCTCGAAGCTCTCAGCGTTTCCAGGCACTAGAACAGTTGGTGTTGAGATTTTTTTTAACCAACTGATTGTTTTGACAATACCTGTTCTAAATGAGCCGAAGTCCCCTGCCCCCACTACTACATCCACTTCCACGGATTTGGCAACAATTTGTTCACAATAGTCCCTATTGCGGTGGACATCGCTAAATAGCAGTAGTTTCATAGTCAATAATTGATCAAAGTGGAGTTTAACTAGAAATCAAATTTAAATACTTACCTACACCGTAAATTGAAGATAGTTGTTGTAATGGCTCTAAATGCAGAATTTCGGATCGAATATGATTAAATTCGCACAATCCTAACTGCTTCCGACATAGTATACGGGCAGCTATTAATGACTTCAGCGTATTAGCTTTGATCCTGATGGTATCAGGGCTGTATCTCGCCGGATGAAAGTGAATATATCGTTCAGAGTCCAGACCCTCTCTTAATATCCATTCCGATCCGTCTGAAATTGCGATCCTATAATAATCATTTAATTCATGTATAAATTTAAAATATGAACTCTTATTAATTAATAAAGAATTATTTATAAGTATTAATATTTGACGACATATTTCGATTGTTGGTAGTACC
>QIEB01000289.1 GCA_003229495.1 Flammeovirgaceae bacterium | reverse complement strand
GCCTCCCAGGTTTCACACTCCTCTATATCGCGATAAATGCGATTCTCAATAAAGATCTTCTCCAATGATGAAAATAGGATCTTTTCCAACAACGCATGACGACGGATCTCCAATTCCCGCTGCAATAAGTACACTGTTTGTTCCGTGTTGATCCGAAGTATTTCGTTTACCGTAAGAAAGTGTGGTTTCTCATCGATAATCACACAGGCATTTGGTGAAATAGACACCTCACAGTTGGTAAAGGCGTATAAAGCGTCAACCGTGATGTCAGGAGACTGGCCGGGAGCCAAACTCACCAGTATCTCTACCTCCTGAGCGGTATTATCTACTACTTTTTTAATTTTGATCTTGCCCTTATCATTGGCTTTTATGACCGATTCTATTAAAGAAGTAGTTGTAGTACCATATGGTATATCTTTAATAATCAGTGTTTTTTTATCATATTCTTCAATTATTGCTCTAACCCTGACCCTGCCTCCTCGTTTTCCGTGATTGTACTCAGAAAAATCAGCCATACCACCAGTTGGAAAATCGGGCAGGAATTTTGTGGACCTGCCTTTAAGTACGTCGATAGAAGCCTTACACAGTTCACAGAAATTGTGTGGGAGTATGCGTGTGGATAAGCCCACCGCTATCCCTTCTACTCCTTGGGTCAACAACAATGGAAACTTTATTGGGAGGGTAACCGGCTCTTTCTTTCTACCATCGTAGGACAACTGCCACTTGGTGGTCTTAGGGTTAAAAACCACTTCTAAAGCAAACTTCGAAAGTCTGGCCTCAATGTAACGGGCGGCCGCAGCGCTGTCTCCTGTCCTGATGTCACCCCAATTACCCTGAGTTTCAATCAACAACTCCTTTTGTCCCAGGTGCACCATTGCGTCACCAATGGAGGCATCACCATGTGGGTGATATTGCATAGTGGCCCCGATTATATTTGCCACTTTATTGAAACGACCGTCGTCCATTTCCCGCAACGCATGAAGAATCCTTCTTTGAACTGGTTTCAGCCCGTCCTGAATGGCAGGGACCGCTCGTTCAAGAATCACATAGGACGCATAATCCAGAAACCAGTTTTTATACATACCAGAAACCGGTTTCTTGTCCTGCATCTCCTCTTCATACCCAAATGCTCCGTTTTCCTTGATGCCGCTATCTTCTTTCATAAATAAGATTATTTACTTAGTGGTCTCCGCATCAGATGTCTCTTCCACTATGTCTTTCTCAAAGCGCAGGTTATCAATGATGAATTTTTGCCTGTCCGGGGTGTTTTTGCCCATATAAAAGGTCAATAGTTGGTGTACCGTGGTGTCCTTTTTAAGGATTATCGGTTCCAACCGAATGTTTTTACCTATAAATGCCCCAAACTCATTGGGTGAAATCTCTCCCAGGCCTTTAAACCTGGTTATTTCCGCATTTGATCCTAACGAATTTATGGCTGCCACTTTTTCTTCCTGGCTATAGCAATAAATTGTTTCCTTTTTGTTCCTGACCCTGAACAATGGTGTTTCCAGAATGTATATGTGGCCTCGTTTGACAAGGTCTGGGAAAAATTGTAAAAAGAAAGTTAACAGAAGTAACCTTATGTGCATCCCGTCCACATCCGCATCAGTAGCTATGATGATCTTACGGTAGCGCAGTCCATCCAGCCCATCCTCAATATTCAAAGCGTGTTGTAGCAGGTTAAACTCTTCGTTTTCATACACCACCTTTTTTGTCAACCCAAAACAATTCAATGGTTTGCCCCTTAAACTAAAAACGGCCTGTATTTGTACATCTCTGGATTTTGTAATAGAGCCGCTGGCACTGTCCCCCTCGGTGATAAACAACATAGAGTCATCTCCCCGGTCCGATGCTTTCTTATCATTTAGGTGAATCCTGCAATCGCGTAATTTCCGGTTGTGAAGATTTGCTTTTTTTGCCCGCTCATTGGCCAGTTTCTTAATCCCCGCGATGTCTTTTCGTTCACGCTCTGACTGAATGATTCTTTTTAAGAGCGCCTCTGCGATCTGGGGTTGCTGGTGTAAGTAATTATCTAAGGCCTGTCTTAAGAAGTCGTTGATGAATGTCCGCATAGTGGGACCATCCGGAGCCATATTCTGTGAGCCCAGCTTGGTCTTTGTCTGGGATTCAAAAATCGGCTCGATCACTCTGACTGAAACCGCCCCAACCACGGAAGATCGTATATCAGCTGCATCAAAGCTTTTTCCATAGAAATCCCGAATTGTTTTGACTATTGCTTCTTTAAACGCAGCCAGGTGGGTGCCACCCTGGGTGGTAAACTGTCCATTTACATAACTGTAATATTCTTCTCCATATTGATTGCCATGGGTTAATGCAACTTCAATATCATTTCCCTTCAAATGGATGATGGGATACCGCAAATCATCATCATCGGTACGATTGGTTAGTAAGTCAAGCAGTCCATTGGCACTGTGGTATTTCTTTCCATTGAAATTGATGGTTAAACCTGAGTTCAGATAAGCGTAATTCCACAGTTGATTCTCAAGGTATTCAGGAATGAAATGAAAGTTCTTAAATATGGTGCTATCAGGCTTGAAAACGATTAAAGTACCATTGCGATCAGCTGATGATTTTATTTTTTCATTGGTAGTGAGCTCCCCACGTTTGAATTCTGCCACCTTAGTCATCTTATCGCGGTAAGACTGGACTTTAAAGTAGTTTGACAAAGCGTTAACCGCTTTAGAACCAACCCCATTCAGCCCTACAGATTTTTGAAAGGCCTGTGAGTCATATTTGCCGCCGGTATTCATTTTGGAGACACAATCGACAACTTTGCCCAATGGAATCCCACGACCATAATCACGAATTACTACTTTATGATCATATACTCTGACATCAATGGTACGCCCGTGTCCCATTACATGCTCGTCAATGCTATTGTCGATTATTTCCTTGACCAAAACATATATCCCGTCGTCCTGGGCAGAGCCATCTCCTAACTTTCCGATATACATCCCAGGGCGCAGCCTGATATGTTGCTTCCAATCCAGTGATTTTATGCTGTCTTCGGTATAATCAGAGGAAACCTTACCAGAGGTCATTTTAAAAATATTATTACAGGTTAAAAATTAGTATTAAAACTACACCCTTCTTGAGTATAAATGTACAATGAATTCAGGATAATCCAGATTCCACATAAAATGATAAAATAAACATGTGAATTTATTTAGTTTTATGATCAACCCCGGTAATTCCAAGAAATAAAGTGAATCTCATCTATCCCACTGTGTTAATGGCAATGTTATTTATCGGTTGTCAGTCCGAACCATATATTGACACTTTCGATACTCTTAGCTGGCAAGGTGACACCAGTGGGTGCCGTGGAGATCGACTGGCTCAACTAGCACTTCTTATGGATGCACAGCAGGAGCTGTTGGGATGGTCTGAATCGAAAATAACAGGTTATCTGGGTTCGCCAGATTATTTGGAATTGTTTGTCAGAAACCAAAAATTTCTTGTTTATTATTTGGAACCTGCCCTCGAATGTGGGATGAATGGTAAAGTAGACCCTTTGAGGCTATGTGTTCGCATGGATGCTCTCGGTGATAGCCGGGAGATAAGCCTAAAGAATCAGTGAGCAGGGCGCATGGAGCAGAGGGCAGGGCGCGGTAAACATCTAAAATTCCACTCTAATTTCCTGGCTGGAATTTTCAATGGTTAGAGTAGCTACGGTTACCTTTTTTTCCACAATTTCTTCACCAAAAGGGTCAAAATTGGAAATTGCCGGCAGGAATACCGATTCTTCTTTATCCAATGGAAGTTCCTCACCTCCAATGGCTACCGTTTCAAGATCAGAAATGCCATGAAAAACCAATTTTATGGTGTCAAATTTGCTTTCCCAATCTCCGTCCACTTTCGAAATATTTAGCTTGTGGTCTTGCAGGCTCATTTTTCGCCGGTAACAATGCCCTTCTTTATATTGATATGAATTGCCATCATCTTCATAGTATAGAAAATCACTGTCTGCTCCGGGATATATATGCAGGATCAACACAGGTTCCGGCGATTCCATGGTATTCTGGATCACTGACTGCATGGGAATGACACTACCAGCTTTAATAAACAGAGGCAATTGGGTAAGAGGACACTCCACAAATACTTCCCTCCCGCCTTGATATAAATCGTCTGTATGGAAATCAAACCAATTTCCCTCCGGTAAATATACTTTGGTCAACTCTTTGTAGCTTTCTACAGGGGCCACCAGGAAACTAGGGCCAAACAGATACTGATTCTGATAGGCTAACCGGTAAATATGCTCATCAAATGTATAATCTATGGCCAAACTGCGGCAGATGGGTAAACCATTGGTGGTCGCTTCATAAAATACCGAGTAAAGATAGGGCAGCAATTGATACCGTAGATTAATATAATTCCGGCTGATGTCCTCCACCTCCTCACCATAGCTCCAGGGTTCACTGTCCCGGCTGTTGACCATGGAATGCCCTCTGAAAAAAGGAGAGAATGCCCCTAAGCTGATCCAGCGGGCGAACAAGGCCACTGATGTTTCACCAACGAACCCTCCCACATCATAACCGGTATATGCCACCCCGGTAAGTCCAAGGCTATTGACTATCCTTACTCCAAGCAGCATATGTTCGTCATTAGCTATAT
>QIEB01000285.1 GCA_003229495.1 Flammeovirgaceae bacterium | reverse complement strand
ACAGGGGCAGCCTTTTGGGTATGTAAAAAAGCGATAATTTCCTCAATATTTTGGTCAGGTAAATGCGCAAACCCCGGCATAATGGTATGAAACCGGTCATATAACTCCAGCGCCCTTTGGTCTCCGGTGTCGATAAATGATTGGGGGTTCTTGATAAAATTAAGTATCCAATCAGGGGAAACCAGTTTAGTCAAACCACCTAATTGAGGGCCGATCCCCTCTTGCCTAAAACTGTGGCAAGCGCTACAATGCAAGGCGAATAGTGACCGCCCCTGGTCAATAGTCAAGGTATCGGTAGCAATAGACGCTGTCTCTCCGGTTTTGTTCAACCCGCATGCACTGGAAAGCAACAGTAAGCTAATGATGGTTATCAAACTTAAAATTTGTATTTCAACTTTGGTCCTCACCCCCATACTCATAATTTTTTGTATTGTCACAATGGTAGTATTGATTTCGTTCAAAATTATAACCTGTGCCGATTTATATTTATGTTTCTCCAATATTTCTTGATTCAGCCCAAAATCTTGAACAAATTCATGACCAATATAAATTAATATCATCTAATAAATTATCTCATGTTTAAACGCTACTTGATAAAGCTGGAGTTTATGGCTCTTTGGCTTATTTTTCTCCCGGTACTGGCCCAGGATGCCGACCTAAAACTCGTTGATTGGCAACCTAATAGTCAATTGGTGGTTTCCAAAACTAGTGTTGAGAAGGCCAAATTCCCAGTAATTGACGTTCACAACCATCTGGGTGATCTGACAAAAACCCAGAAATATTTGGAAGAAATGGACAAGGCTGGGGTCTGGAAGTGTGTAAGCCTTGATGCAAGATCAAAGAACGATTTTTATAAGGAACATCTTGAAGTTTCACATGGTATATCCAAGGATCGATTCATCCTCTTTTTTCGACCTGATTTCAGTAAGATTGATGAGCCGAATTTTGGCAGCGCGGAAGCCGGACGGTTGGAAGAAGCTGTAAAAATGGGTGTTCGGGGAGTAAAAGTCTCCAAAGCGCTTGGCCTGGTGTACCGTGACAAACATGGTAAACTGTTCAGGGTGGACGATCCGCGCATTGATCCGATTTGGGCAAAGTGTGGAGAACTGGGAATTCCGGTAATGATTCATGTTTCTGATCCAAAAGCATTCTTTACCCCTTTGGATCAGAACAACGAAAGATATGACGAATTGGCGGCCCACCCAAACTGGTCTTTTTATGGCGGCGATTATCCCACCAAAGATGAGATTTTGGAGCAGAGGAATGCAATTCTGAAAAAGCACCCCAATACCATGTTCATCGGTGCCCATTTTGGAAATTTACCTGAGAATCTGAAGAAGGTAGGCCAGTGGTTAGATGAATTCCCGAATTTCTATGTTGATGTTGACGCGCGAATCAGTGAATTGGGCCGGCAGCCTTACTCCGCCCGGAAATTCATGATCAAATACCAGGACCGGGTACTTTTTGGTACAGACACCGAACCCAATGCCGATGCTTATCGGCTTTATTTCCGCTTTCTGGAAACTGACGACGAATATATAGATCCAGCTCCCGCTCACCAGCAACAAGGTCGGTGGATGATCTACGGACTTTATCTGCCAGATGAGGTGCTGGAAAAAATCTATAATAAAAATGCACTGGGGATTTTTGAGAAATTTAAAGGTCTCAAATAGTACTCAGCTAGACGGTTTGGTTAATTTAGAATTTTTATGGCTGAATCAATATTGGCCTAATGAATGTGGTGAATATTAGACTATATTCGTAGTAAGAATGGGAACTAGCCGATGATTGAAGACAGTTACCGACACAGAGGAATGCGTCGGGCACTTATAAAAACTCTCGAGGAAAAAGGTATCAGCGATCCCAAAGTTCTGAATGCCCTTAAAAAAGTACCCCGACATGTATTTTTTGACAAGGCCTTTTTGGAACATGCTTACCAGGACAAGGCTTTCCCAATTGGTGAGGGACAAACCATCAGTCAACCCTACACGGTAGCCGTTCAAACTGAGCTGGCACAGATAGTGCCTGGTGATAAAGTATTGGAAATAGGTACAGGTTCCGGTTACCAGTGTTGTATTTTGTTGGAACTAGAGGCGAAGGTATACACTATCGAGTACCTGAGACCATTACACCTTCAGGCCAAGAATCTGCTGACTTCAATGGGATACCAGGCGCACTTTATTCATGGCGATGGTTCCAAAGGATTCAGTGCATACGCTCCATACGATAAAATTATTGTAACTGCAGGAGCGCCATCTGTACCGGAAATACTAATCGAACAGCTAGCAGCCCCGGGTAAACTTGTTATCCCTGTAGGGGGGTCCGAACGTCAAGAAATGGTCACTATTCAAAAGTTACCGGGAAATAAAATAATAAAGAAGGAACACAACTATTTCAGCTTTGTACCTTTGTTGGGGGAACAGGGTTGGAGAAAATAAGTAAATGGTATGTCTAGCAAGAAGAAATACGCAAAAGAATCATGTGTTACCAAGACTGAACTAGTATTGCCAAATGATACCAACACTTTGAATAACCTGATGGGAGGACGGCTGATGCATTGGATGGACATTGTTTCAGCAATATCCGCACAAAAGCATTCCAATAGAATTGTGGTTACAGCTTCAGTAGACAATGTATCATTCAAAAAAGCTATCCGCCTGGGAAACGTAGTCACCTTGAAAGCCCATGTCACCAGGTCCTTCAATTCCTCCATGGAGGTTGCCATTGAAGTATGGGCGGAGGATATACCTTTAGGCCAACGGATAGAAAGTAACCAGGCATTTTTTACATTTGTAGCGGTTGACCAATTGGGAAAGCCTGTTGATGTTCCTGAGTTGGTACCAGAAACAGATAAGGAAAAGCAACTATATCAAGGCGCACTAAGAAGAAGGCAGCTTAGATTGGTTCTGGCTAAACGCATGGCTCCGGAAGATGCCAAAGAATTGAAGTCAATTTTCAATATGACCTAAGGTGAAAGATTGTTCTTTTTTAAATCATTTCATTACTGAGAATATTTATCTAATAGATCAAGGCACTAAAACTCATGAGCAACCGGCTGCTTCATCAGGACCTCTGATAGTGGCCCCCCTTCCATTATCCGATAAAGACAAAAAATTTCTTTACAAAGTATTTACAGCAGTGGATGTGGCTCCTGATATGTTAGACCTGAGAGGACCCGAAACCGAATTTAAGGATGGGCATTCCAAAGTGTTTTTCTTTGGAACCAAACCTACCACTGAATCAACTGATTTCTATAAAGAAATGAATTTGCAGGATTGTACAATTGTCATCGCCCACAGCCTGTCAGAAATAGCGGGGGACAGTACAAAAAAAAGAGAGCTATGGTCTGTCCTAAAAGCCTGTTTCCCTTAGTCCAATATCTCTTCCAATTTCTGATGCAACGATTGACCTCTTAAGTTTTTAGCAATTATTCTGCCATCTCGATCCAAAAGAAATGAAGCTGGTATAGCGTTTATATTGTAGGTTTTGGCTGCCTCGGACTGCCAATATTTTAAATCAGATACATGAGTCCAAACCAGGCCATCTTCTTCAATTCCCTGCAACCATTTATCCCTTGACCTATCCAGTGATACTCCATAGACCTCGAAGCCTTTGTCTTTGAATTTATGATAGGCTTTGACAATATTAGGGTTCTCTAATCGACAGGGCCGACACCATTGGGCCCAAAAGTCTAACAAAACAACTTTGCCGCGTAGGGAAGATAATGGAATAACCTGGCCCTGTGGGTTTGGCAGGTTGATGTCAGGGGCGATTTTCCCTATTTGCAGGTTCTCACCGTTTTTTGCTTGAAGACGGACATAAGCTTAAAAACCGGGTAGTGTGCTTTGAATCAGGAGGGTTATTTGCAAAAAGTATTCCCAGGCTATCCAGAAATTGATAGTCTTCCTCCGGACTAAAATTACCAACCACTTGAAGCACCGCCAGTGAGTTACCCATTTGCCGTACTTTTTGTTTTAAAAGTTCTTTGTGCTGTTTGTTTTCTACTTCGAACTGTGAACGGATTCTGTCCATTTCGCCCTGATCACCATTAGCATTCGCCTGACCATATTGATCGTTCAGACTACTAACCTTTTGCTGAAAATCCTGGACTAGCTGATTGATCTCCATCAGATAATCCATGTCTTTGGAGCCTTTAACCGTAACTGCCCCGCCTGATGCATTGCCATCAGCCTCGATAGTAAGATCGTCCTGATAAAGAATAAGGTTTACCATCTGTTTGTTGTAGAAATTCAGCCGGTAAAACCCCGGTTCGGACAAGGACATTTCATGCTCAAATTCCCCTGAGGGCTGAACAGCTACAGTGTCCAGCACTACAACTTCCTTATTGCCGAATTCCTCCAGCAACACCAACCCACTCTCCGGAAAGTTTACCGTTCCTCGAAGTACAATATCGGTGGGATCCATAGACGGTTGCTGGTTGCAACTCCATAAGATCACCAGGATCAGCGTTTGTAATATTATCTGTTTCATATCTATCAATTACTTAATTCAAATGTTTAGCTAAAAGTTCATTTGCGATTCTTGGATCCACCTTTGAGTCTGTTTTTTTCATCAGTTGTCCCATGAAAAAGCCCAGAAGCCCCTTCTTTCCTTTTTTGTAAGCTGCCACCTTTTCCGGGAAAGCCTCCAAAATATCTACTACCAGTGGCTCAAGACTATCTTCATTCTGATCTTGCAACAGGCCGAGCTTTCCTGCAATATCCCTGGGACTACCGTTAGATTCACTAATTAGCGCCGGTAGTATTTGTTTAACAGCAATTGAAAAACTCAGTTTATTGGCGGTCAAATCAGCAAGTTCACCTAATTGCCCGGGAGATAGATTCAATTCTGAGATAGATAGGCCTTTCTCCTTGAGCAGTGATTGAATTGGTCCCTTTAACCAATTTAAAACATTGTTTGGGTGATTTGAGGTGTTTACTGCCTGAGTGAAATAGTTAAATACCTCTAACGAGTCGGTTAGAAACAGCGCGTCTTCACTGCTAAACGCATACCGGTCCTCAATCTGTTGTTTTAACTCATTCGGAAGCATTGGCATAGATTCTCTGATCCTGTGTAACCAATCATTAGAAATTTGGACCGGACTGAGATCAGGCTCAGGAAAATACCGATAATCGTTAATTTCCTCCTTAGTGCGCATGCTAACGGTGCCTGCGGTTTTATCATTAAACGATCTGGTTTCGGAAACGACCATATCACCCTTGTCAAGTAGCTCAATTTGCCGCTCTACTTCTTTTTCAATGGCCCTGCGCACATTACGTACACTATTCATGTTTTTGATCTCTACTTTGCTACCCAAATCAGTGTCCCCCTTCAAACGAACTGACACATTACAGTCACACCTCAATGATCCTTCATCCATGTTACCATCACAAATACCCAGGTAAGTAACTAATTTCCGGATTTCTGTAAGTAGCTGGTAGGCCTCTTCAGGTTGGTGGATCACGGGCTCTGTTACCAATTCTATAAGTGGGGTTCCTGCCCTGTTAAAGTCTACCAAACTATCAGCTGATTCAGGCGGATGAAATGACTTACCTGCATCTTCCTCCAAATGAATCCGGTTTAACTTAATGTTCCTGGTACCGCTTTTTGTGGTTATCTCAACCAACCCGCCTTTGCATATAGGGGTTCGGTCCTGGGTCAGTTGAAAACCTTTGGGGAGATCAGGATAAAAATAATTCTTTCGGTCAAAAATTAAATACTGTGAGATCTCGCTGCCACAAGCCAGACCCATCCTGATAGCTAACTCCAGGGCTTTTTTATTGATTCTTGGTAAAGACCCTGGATGAGCTAGAGTAATTACACTTATGTTGGTGTTAGGGGCATCTCCATACTGATTGGCATCTCTGGCAAACAGTTTACTTTCAGTAAGAAGTTGAATATGTACCTCCAAACCAATTACTGGCTGATATTTTGACGACACATCCTGGTACATTCCTAAGGGTTTTGTTTTTTACCGGATAAAAGTTCCTCAAATACTCTACTGGCTTCCTTAACCACTATTGGCAGTCCTTCTAGATTAGTACCGCCGGCAGTAGCGAAAAAAGGCTGGCCCCCTCCACCACCGGAAATCTGCTTCGCCAGGTCCCTGACAATATTTCCTGCATTCCAGCCATATTCCTGGATCAACCCGTCTGAGATCACCACAGCAATCTGGGGTTTTCCGACAATGTTTGCTGCAAGTACTGCAAACAATGCAGGAAGTTGATTTTTTAATTCAAAGCTGAGGTCCTTAAGGGCCTGAGCACTGGGCAGGCTGACCTGAGCAATTAAGCTGCTTACTCCATCCTCAGACTTGAGCTGCTTCAGTAGTTTTGATTTAATCACCTGAACTTCACGGCCACGCAGCTGCTCCAGTTCCTTTTGCATGGCATTTCGCTCAGACAGAACCGTCTCCACTGCTTTTAAGGTATCTGCAGGGTTCTTCAACAATTCACTGACTTGATCCAGTTCGTCAAAACGTTTTTCCACCAGGTCTTCAGACTGCTGGGCCGTTATTGCCTCAATTCGTCGGACACCAGAAGCAATTGAGCTTTCAGTCACGATTTTAAACAAACCAATCTGACCGGTAGCTTTAACATGTGTGCCACCGCAGAGCTCAATGGAAAAGTCGGGATCAAAGCAAACTACCCTTACTTTGTCCCCATATTTTTCTCCAAATAAGGCCATAGCTCCCGTAGACTTGGCCTCTTCCAACGGTACATTTTCTCTTACCTCCTTTGAAATATTAGACCTGATTTTCTCATTAACTATATTTTCAACCTCCCTGATCTCTACTGCAGACATCCTTGAAAAGTGGGAAAAATCAAATCGCAGTATTTTATCATTCACCAGAGATCCCCGCTGTTGCACGTGGTTCCCCAGAACCTTGCGAAGGGCTGCATGTAATAGGTGGGTTGCACTGTGGTTGTTTTCTGTGGCCTTTCTCTTCACAGCATCTACCCGTACCTGCAACGGCTGTTCGATGGGTTCAGGCAGCTCATTGACCATATGCAAAATTAGATCGTTCTCTTTTTTAGTGTCCCAAACCTTTATTTTCTTATCTCCTGTTACTAATACACCTGTGTCTCCCACCTGTCCTCCACTTTCTGCGTAAAACGGGGTCTTATCCAAAACCAGCTGAAAGTGGACCTTGTTTTTTGTTTGGACCTTTCGGTACCTGAGAACACGGGCTGCGGTTTCCAACTGTGAATACCCCACAAACTCCACCAGTCTATCATCCGATATTTTAATCCAGTCACCTTCATCCTTTTCCTGGGCAGCACGGGAGCGGTTTTTTTGCTGTTGCATGGCTTTATCGAACTGCTGCTCCCAATCATCCATCAAATACTTGTCATATCCATCCTCTCGAAGTATCAGAAGAGTCAAGTCCTTTGGAAATCCATATGTATCATACAACTCAAAAATGAATTCTCCGTGAATGAGTGGTCCAAATGTTTGTCCCTTCTTAGCAATTGCCTTAGCCACCCTTTCAGATTCTGATACCTTTTTCTTAGCGTCTTTCTTTAGTTGCTCTTTTCTTAAAGACAATTTTCTTAGACCATTTGATAAAGTTCTTAAAAATGCTTCCTCCTCCTCTTTTACCACTTTGATAATAAACTCCTGCTGCTCCACCAACTCCGGGAATACATCTCCCATCTTCCCGGCAAGCACCGGCACCAGCTTAAACAACACTGGCTCCTGAAAACCAAGAAATGTGTACCCGTATCGAACTGCTCTTCTCAATATTCTTCTAATAACATAACCGGCTTTATTATTAGAGGGCATTTCACCGTCCGATATGGCAAAAGCCAGCGCTCTGATATGGTCCGCAATCACCCGCATAGCCACATCTGTGGTCTCAGAATGTCCATATGCGACGCCAGACAATTGGCTGATTTTTTCTAGCAGCGGTTGAAACACATCGGTATCGTAATTTGATTGTTTCCCTTGAATTGCCCTGACCAGTCTTTCAAAACCCATACCGGTATCCACGTGTTTTTCAGGCAAAGATTCCAAGGACCTTGAAGCCAGACGATTGAATTGAATAAAAACCAAATTCCAAATTTCAATTACCTGGGGATGATCCTGATTTACCAGAGCGGCACCTGAGATTTCCGAACGTTCCGCTTCAGGTCTAAGATCATAGTGGATCTCCGAACATGGACCACAAGGCCCGGTATCTCCCATTTCCCAAAAATTGTAGTCTTTGCCAAAAGGCAGAATTCTATCTTCATCTATATGTTCACCCCATAGGGTCAGGGTCTCCCGGTCAGGGTCCAGATCTTTTTTCTGGTCACCACCAAAATAAGTGACGTATAAGCGGACCTTGTCAAGCTGGTACTCTTTGGTTAACAACTCCCATGCCCAGGCTATTGCTTCTTGTTTAAAATAGTCGCCAAAAGACCAATTTCCCAACATCTCAAACATAGTATGATGGTAGGTGTCTAAACCCA
>QIEB01000676.1 GCA_003229495.1 Flammeovirgaceae bacterium | reverse complement strand
GCAGCAGAGATTTATGACCAGGTGGTACACTTAAGGAATCAGGCACAGGATTCGTATGAGAAGCCTTTGACAAACATTGTATTTATGGGGATGGGTGAACCACTACTCAACTACCAAAGTGTACTTGCCGCTATTGATCACATTACCAGCCCTCAGGGTTTGGGGGTAGCGTCCAAAAGGATTACGGTTTCCACTGCCGGTATTGCTAAAATGATCAGAAAACTGGGAGACGACCGGGTCAAGTTTAATTTGGCATTGTCCTTACATGCTGCCAATGATCAGAAACGAAGTAAGATCATGCCTATCAACGACAGTAACTCACTAAAGGCGTTGGAAGGGGCCCTGAGGTATTACTATGATGCTACCGGAAATGATTTAACCTTTGAATACATCGTGTTCAACAATTTCAACGACACCCTGGATGACGCAAAGGAACTTTTGAAGTTTAGCAGAAAAATTCCCTGTATGGTTAATCTTATCGAGTATAATCCTATTGAAAAAGCGAGTTTTGCGAATACCGATGAGGACCGTTTAAACACTTTTGCCAATTTTTTGGAACAAAACCGAGTGAATGTCAGGATCAGACGCAGCAGGGGTAAAGATATTGATGCTGCTTGCGGGCAGCTGGCCAATAAGAAATGAGTGAATTAGTGAATTAGTGAATTAGTGAGTTGGTGAGTTGGTGAGTTGGTGAGTTGGTGAATAAGTGAGTTGGTGAGTTGGTGAGGACTGAATGATTGCCGTCCGGCCCTAACACCTTCGTCCCTAACACCCTCGTCCTTCGTCCCTATTCTCTAACACCTTCGTCCCTAACACCCTATCTCCTTCGTCCCTAATTATTACTAGCATTAAACAATTTCTGCTTCTCCTCCTTAGTCAGGCTTTCATAGCCCTTCTCGCTGATCTTATCCAGGATGGCATCAATTTCATTTTGGGGTACACCTGTTGCGGCAGGCGTGGTAGCAGCAGGTGACTTTTTACGAAACCTGGTACTTGAGGCCCCCCGGTGAGATACTTTAACCTTCGATCTCACGAAGAAACTTCTAATAAATGCTAAGACCGATTGAACCCAAGCGCCCAGGTCGTTTCCTCGTTTTAGTTGTTTGACATAAACAAACCCCATAAAAGCTCCTCCGAGGTGCGCAATATCACCACCGGCATTTGACCCAATAGCTCCAAAAAATGACATTAACACATAAAAAATGGCGATATATTTAATCCTTACCGGACCCAACAACAACAAGTAAAATTGATGGTCCGGCATCAAGGTTGCTGCTCCTACCACAATAGCAAAAACCGCAGCAGAAGCACCAATCAGAGAGCTTTTCCCAACTTCTTCAACAAACAAAGGAGATAGGTTGTAGATCAAAATATATAGGACGCCACCAGCAAGACCTCCCAAAATATACAGACTAGTCAGCTTTCGATTTCCCAGATAGTCTTTTACCAATCGGCCAAACCAGTAAAGAAATAGCATGTTAAAAAGAATGTGAAAAAACCCATAGTGGGTAAAAAACGTTGTTATCAGAGTCCAGGGTCTCAAAAGCAGTTGTCCAGGGTCAGAGGGTAAACCAAGCAGGTTCAAATATGTCTGATGGTAGCTAAAAGCATCTCCAATTACCCCGGTTAAGGTCAATAGCACCTCAAGAATCCGCAGCGCAAAAAATACTATCCCATTGATCAGTATCAACTGGATTAATCCATTGTTGCCATTTTTGAAGGCATTCTTAAAATCTTCAACCAAATTTCGCTGCATACTATAATCGATTAATAAAAACTCCCCCTCTTACTTTTCCAGATTTTTAATAGGATAAACGCAAATAGCATGCCCCCAAGATGAGCAAAATGCGCCACATTATCTCCTGCTGCACTATTTAGGCCAGAAAATAACGCTATCAAACCCAGTCCAAGGGCCATGTATTTTGCCTTTATGGGAATGGGCGGAAAAAGCAGCATAAATTCTGTATTTGGGAAAAGCATTCCTATAGCCATCAAGAGTCCGTACACTGCTCCCGATGCTCCAAGCATAGGGTTTAATACACCCTGAAAGTAACTAATAGAAGCAAATAGTACCGCTGCCCCAATGCCGCAAACCATGTAAAATACCAGGAACCGGCTTGATCCCCATACTCCTTCAAGCAGGGGTCCAAGAAAATACAGTCCCAACATGTTCAGGAATAAATGCGAGAATCCACCATGAAGAAACATGTGTGTAAAAAGCTGATAAGGCTGGAATTCAGGACTGTGAAAACTATGCAACATCAACTCATACTTTATGAGCTGCATACCGAGGAAGTCCGTGACCACATACATTGCTATGTTGATCAGAAGAATATTTTTCACCATTGGTGTCAGGCTACGGAACATATACTAATTTTTTAAAACAGGTTATCAATGTCATCAGACTCCTGTACCACGTGTGTCCTTCCACCACCAGGAGCATAATTTGGGTGGGCACATCCAAAAAGGCGGTCAATTAGGGCTTCCATCTCCTCCGACTCCAGAGTACGATCAGGAGCCGAAGCCACTTTTTTCGCCATGGACCGGGCCAACTGCTCCTGATGATCGCTATCAGGTGCAGAACTAAAATGTTTTATCTGTTCCAGCAGGCCTTCGAACAGGAAGCTAGCATCCCATGAGCCAGCATCCACAGGTACTCCCTGTATTACCAGGTCGGACTTACCAAATTGTTCAAATGCAAATCCCAGAGCTTTAATATCGTACTCAAGTTCCATCACCAAGGCAAAATCCGCAGGATTCATTGAGATAGTTTGTGGAAATAGCAGTTGCTGTGAGGCTCCTGATCGCTGTTGGAGGCAACGAAGGTAATTTTCAAATAAGATTCGCTCTGAAGCAGCCCGGTAGTCTACCCACATCAACCCTGACTTGACTGGGGTAACAATATAGTTTTGTCCTACCTGCATGGTATTGCGCTGCATTCCTGGAACATTTTCGCGTCGATTTACCGCGCTTCCCATAATCCTGGAAGGCAATTCTCCTTCAAGCTCGATCTTTGATTCATCAAGTGAGGTCTGGTACAGCTTTTTCCAATGCTCGATTTGGTTTTGACGCAAGCCGGGGCTCTTCATTTGCCCATACTCCCGTTCCTGCCGGGTGACTCCATGAGAATGCTTTGGCAGGTTGATTATGGCTTCGAAATTAACATCACTATCAAAATCCAGCGAAGGTGTGATGTTGTGGGTCCCCAAGGCTTGTTTCACAGCGGCGCGGGTGATTCCGTAAACAGTGCGTTCATCTTCAAACTTCACCTCAGTTTTTGTGGGGTGCACATTTACATCAACATGTTTAGGATCAATCTCGATAAACAATGTATAAAACGGGTAGTGGCGATCTGGAAGTAACCCTTCATATGCAGACATCACCGCATGATTGAGGTAATTGTTCTTTATGTACCTGTCGTTAACAAAAAAGTATTGTTCACCCCTGGTCTTTTTTGCATTTTCAGGTTTCCCAATATATCCATTGATCTTCATCATAGTGGTTTCTTCACTACAGCTGACTAGTTGCTGTTGGTGACTTTTCCCAAACAATTGTACAATTCGCCTACTCAGTGTAGCAGGCGGAAGTTGGTAAACCTCAAGGTCATTTTGAAAAAGTGAAAAAGAAACGTCCGTATGTGCAATGGAAACCCTTTGAAATTCTTCCAAAATATGTCTCATTTCCACTGGGTTTGACTTAAGGAAATTTCTTCGGGCTGGGATATTAAAAAATATATTCCTCACTGTCACCGAAGTACCGACCGGCATAGAAATCAATTCCTGTTTTTTTACCTCACTTCCCTCGATAGATAGGTAATGTCCCAGTTCATCTACCTTCCGTTTAGTCTTCATTTCGACCTGCGCAATTGCAGCAATAGAGGCTAAGGCCTCGCCGCGGAAACCTTTGGTTTTAATTGCGAACAAATCATCTACACTTCGTAATTTTGAAGTGGCATGGCGCTCAAAACTTAGCCGGGCATCTGTCTCGGACATCCCCTCACCATTATCGATTACCTGGATCAAAGCTTTTCCGACTTCTTTTATTATTACCTGCACCTCGGTACTTTTGGCATCAATGGCATTCTCCATCAGTTCCTTTACTACCGACGCAGGTCGTTGTACCACTTCGCCAGCGGCAATTTGGTTGGCAATATTGTCCGGAAGTAACTGAATAATGTCTTTCATGAGATTTTATGGTACCACTCCCGGTTAGATCAGGTCAAGTGAATGCAGATGAACAAATTTAGGCAATCCCTATCGAAAATTAAAGAGCCCCCGAAGACGGTAAAGCAGGTATAGTCCCATTCCTAATAACAACATATAGATAGCAATGTTCCCGTAATATAGATATCCAAAGAAAATACCAAACATCCCGGCAATCAATGAAAATTGAATTAATCCAGTTTTATTACTTTGCGGAGTTTTGTGGGCAAATGCATTGGATATATTGGCCCGATAGTTGTTACTTTTATCTCCAGATAGTTCTTGTTTGATTCTGGCGGTCCTTCGGGCAATATCCTCTTTAATGGGGTTATAGTATCTGGGTTCAAAATGGAAGCGCTTATGGTCAGGGATCCTAAAAAGGGACGGGAACTTCATACTTTTAATTAAATATATCCAATATTATTAATACTTTTACACAAAT
>QIEB01000227.1 GCA_003229495.1 Flammeovirgaceae bacterium | reverse complement strand
CCGCTGGAAACAAACTCCAGTCCGGAAGTGGGCCGGACCCGGTGCTTATCTTCTATTAAATTATAAGATTTGTGAATGGACACCCCATACCTGGATTTTATGGTGGAGGGCATCATCCAGCGTACATCCGGGCCAGAAGTTTCAGCGAAAAAATTTTGCCCCCAATCATCAAATGCGATCCCCCAGGGATTGGGAATGGGTATCTGTGCGGTTCGTTCCAGTCGTCGTCTCTTAGGATTGTAACGATAGAAACCACCATTGGTGGCACGTACAGGGCCGTATGATGTTTCTACATTGGTGTGTAAAAATACCCCTTCACCCATGTATATGGCACCGGATGGATCAGCACAGAATGCACTGATTTCGTGGTGGGTGTCATGATCATCAAAACCACTAAGCACTATTTCTTTGGTATCTGCATGGTCATCACCATTGGTATCCCTTAAAAGTATCAGGTTGGTACCCTGGGCCACAAAAACACCCTCTGAGGTCAATTCAAAGCCAGTGGGAAGATGTAAACCTTCTGCGAAAATAATTTGTTTGTCTGCCTTACCATCACCATTGGTATCGGTTAATATTATCAACTTATCATTGGGTTTGGGATCCCCAGGCCGGTAATGTGGATAACTGGGCATGGTGGCTATCCAAAGACGACCTTGATTGTCGAAGGACAATTGCACGGGGTTGGCCAAATCAGGAAACTCTCTCTCGGAAGCAAATAGCTCAATTTGGTACCCGGGAGCCATGCTAAAAGTGGCCAGGGCCTCTTCCCCGTAAAGATATCCGGGTGCCCGGCCTTTAACTTTGAGCTTAAAATTAGTTTGTACCTCTGGCAACTGGCTGGTTTGCTTATCCGCCAATTCCAGGTCCATTTTTTGACCTTGGGCAGCCTGCCAAATGGCCTGGTCCCGCAAGGCCGTCATCTCTCGAATTTTTACCAATTCCGCCGGATAATTATCAGGCCCGAAGGGATTATACCTACGCCCGAAAACATGTACCCCGTTAGGAATTTTAAAGTCATTGTGCCAGGTCCAGTTTTTTTCCATCACCGCCTCATGGACCAACTCGCGGTGTTCAGTCACGATCGCGGCTTGTCCAAAGAGTTGGTCTACCAGGAATGCCGAGAACTTCTGATAACCTGCGCTATTTAACTGTGAGCCATCTATAGTCAAGGCAATATCCGATTCGTCGAACCAACTTTTGGTGGCAGCGAAGGCATCCACAAAGAGCACTTTGTTTTTCTCAGCGACTTCCTTCATGGCGGCAGTGTACAGAGACAAATTGATATTTTCAGTTTGACCGTTAGGAAGGTCAAACTGGCTTGAAAGGTCCTCGAAAGCAATAGGCGAGACCAGGGCAAGTTGAGGAGGCGAATGATCATTATATTTCTGACTGGCGGTGTGCCGTATGAAAGCTTCCAGTTCCTTCTTATATCGATCTATTCCTTCTTCACCCTGAAAAGACTCATTGAATCCAAAGAAGGCAATAATCAGATCCGCATCTAAACGGCTCAACCACTGGTCAGGTGACTCAAAATGTCCCTGGCTGCCGGAGTTCCTGGCTAATTCGGAATAGTACTGATCAGCGCCCGGAAATGCCCATGGAGATTCGCGGCCAGAATGCGGCCTGAAACCAGGGGTATTTCCCCCATCACACATGTTGCGAATAATCAGTAAACTGTCCGGATGACGAACCTGTAATTCAGTTTCAAAGAAGCCAAAATTCATCATTCGGGAACCAAGATTATTTCCAATCAGTACTACATGAGCATCTTTTCGAACCTTTAAATAATTTGACTCGGGAGCGGAACAGGCAAACCCTAAAAGCAGTACAGTTATTCCTAAAATTCTACCAGCTAATAATAATTGATTAGGGACTTGGAAGCCGCCTCTTTTGATCTTGTGAAATAGCTGCATACTCGATGTTATGGGCAATTATTAAAAGGTTAATTTAGAAAAAAGAAGGAAAGGAACCACAGACCGGGTGGGATATCTGATAAATTTGAAAAATTAGGGCGTGTGCTCATGGATTTTCAATTATTATAAATTCAATTAACTTTGAAAGGGATGTACAGTCAACATCCTTTTTTATTTTGACTTATGCAGATTAAGGACCAACGATATGTGATACAGGGAGTGGATCTGGTAGATCTTACCAAAGAACACGGTACACCTCTCTATGTATATGATGCCTCAAAGATCGCCAGGCAGGTAGAAGTCATGAAAAATGCTTTCGCCGGGCAGGAGATGAAGATCAAATATGCTGCTAAAGCGCTGACCAACATTTCCATCTTGAAACTGATGCGTTCGCTGGGAGTGGGCCTGGATGTGGTATCCAGGCAAGAATTGGAATTGGCATTCAAAGCTGGGTATGCTTCCACCGATATACAGTTTACTCCAAATGGGGTGGACTTTGAAGAGATAAAATGGGCAGCCGGGCAAGGAGTCCAGGTCACTCTCGATAATATTTCCATGCTCGAGAAATTCGGGCAATGTTATGGCGGGGAAAAACCATGCTGCATTAGGTTCAACCCGCATATCATGGCTGGTGGACATCTTAAAATTTCAACTGGTCATATAGACAGCAAGTTTGGCATTTCGATTTTGCAATTATCGGAAATAAAGGAGGTGGTGAATAAATTCGGTCTACAGGTGAACGGATTACATATACACACGGGCTCGGATATTCTTGATACCGAGGTATTCCTCAGGGGCGCTAGTATACTGTATGGGATTGCTGAGAGTTTTCCTGACCTGGAATACATAGATTTTGGCAGTGGCTTTAAGGTTTCTTATCAGGAGGGTGATCCAGCAACGGATATTGTTGATTTGGGCGAAAATTTAAAAGTTGACTTCAAGGCATTCTGTCAGCAATACGGACGACCGCTGGAGATCTGGTTCGAGCCCGGTAAATTTCTGGTAAGTGAAGCCGGCACCCTATTGGTGAATTCCAATGTCGTCAAAACTACTCCCGCAACTGTTTTTGTAGGGGTGGACTCTGGAATGAACCATTTGATCCGACCCATGATGTATGATTCCCATCATGAAATGGTTAATATTTCTAATCTTAATGGTCATACCCGGGTCTATGCTGTGGTGGGATATATATGTGAAACAGACACTTTGGGTTGGAATGTTACCTTAAATGAAGTAACAGAAGGTGATGTAATTGCAATCAAAAATACCGGGGCCTATGGATTTAGCATGTCCTCTAATTATAATAGCCGACTGAGACCGGCCGAAGTATTAATATTAGATGGTAAGGCCCATTTGATTCGTCGCAGGGAGCTACTAGCAGATCTGATTGCTACCCAGATTTCGATTGATATTTAACCTAGTGTGGGGTATAATTTGGAAAAGCGCCCTTGGCAACCTGTAACACTCTTTTTTTGAGACATCCTCAGTAGTGCATCGTCCCCAACCGCTAAAATATAGAATAGTTTCCCCCACGTCTAAATTGTGTGGTGTCCTGTTCAGGCATTTTCCTATCACCATAATGTTTTCTAAACGCAGATTTAAATATCTGGGAGATGATATCAGCTAACCGACCAGACCCTTTGAGTCTGCGATGCCATTCCGAATCGTTCAAATTACCATCATGGCATTCAGCAATTTGATTGAGTATTTTATCGGCCTGACCCGGAAAGGTTTTATTGACCCAGTCCTCGAATAAGGTAGCTATAGTGCCATTTAATCTGACAATGGTATAGCCAGCAGTTAATGCTCCACGGGCGGCGGTTTCTTTTATTATGGCTGGTATCTCATGGTCGGTCAACCCTGGGATTATTGGCGCTATCATCACACCAACAGGAACCCCGTTATCAGCTAGTTTTTCAACAACCTCTAATCTCTTTTTGGCGGTGGCGGTCCTGGGTTCCATTTTATTCCTGATTGATTCCTGCAGTGTGGTAATTGAAACAAATACTTGTACCAGACTTTTGTTGGCTAATTTTATCAACAGCTCAAGGTCTCTTAGAATCAAACTGTTTTTGGTAATCAGGTTGACAGGGTAGCGATATTGGTAAAATATCTGCAGTAATCTTCGAGTAAGGCGATAGTGTCGCTCCGCTGGTTGATAACAGTCGGTATTTCCGGAAAGCAGTATTGGCGTTACTGGCCCCTGATACTTACATAGATAGTCTTCCAACATCTGGGGAGCATTTTTTTTTACAATAATTTTACTTTCAAAATCTAAACCAGCACTAAAGCCCCAATAATTATGCGAGTTGCGGGCATAACAATAAATACATCCATGTTCACATCCCTGATAAGGATTTAGTGAATGCATGACCCCAAGGTCCGGGCTTTCGGATTTACTGATGATTTTCTTTGGTGATTCAATAAAAAATTGAGTAGCAGAGCTGAGCATGGCATTTTTGTCAAGCTCTTCAGTGATGTCTGGGTAATAATGTTGTTTGTTAAAAGGATTGGCCACATTGAATTGGGAGCCCCTACCTTTTATAAGCTTTTCGTTCACTATTAAAAATACTAACTAAACTAGTCAATAACTATTTTAAATAGTAAATATAAAGAAAAATGATTATATCCTTCTTGTAACATATATTTGCAAACCTCGTGAATACACACATACTTTATTTTTGTAGCAACTGATTAAATAAAAAAGAACGATGAATAAACTAACATTAATTATAACCTTC
>QIEB01000490.1 GCA_003229495.1 Flammeovirgaceae bacterium | reverse complement strand
AATACAGCGGTTACGGAATGGGAGAGGGTACTTCGCTTAACGCATTTGTGCGAATAAGTCCGGACAATACCATAACCCTGGCTGTTTCAAAAACTGAAATGGGACAGGGTGTTTACACTGCCCTTCCCCAACTAATCGCTGAGGAACTGGAAGTGGAGATGTCACAGATCCAGGTAGTACACCCGCAGCCGGAAGGGCCCTATGCTAATTTATTCATGGCCCATGAACAGCCCAGAGATGCTTATGGTGACCTGACCATGATGCAAAAGATTTTCGCTTATGTTCCCAATATTATTACCGGAGGCAGCACCAGCGTTAGAGACGACTATGATCATTTGAGGGTAGTGGGCGCTACTGCCAGGGAAATGCTGCGGTTGGCCGCCGCTAAAAAATGGGGCGTTGATATCGATAAATGTAATGCGGAAAAAGGATACATATTTAATCGCGATACCCAGGAACAGCTTAGCTATGGTGAATTAGCCCCGGAGGCGGTTAAGCAAGAAGCTCCCAGGAATCCTCCTTTAAAAAAATATACGGAGTTTAAATTGGTGGGTAAGTCAATACCACGATTGGATGTTCCTGAAAAAGTAAATGGCAGGGCGGTTTTTGGTCTTGATGTTAGACCTGAAAACATGAAGTTCGCGGTAATCCGACATCCGCAGGAGGTCGGAGGTAAAATTGTTTCGGTCAATAATAAGAAAGCAGTTGAAAGCCTTCCAGGAGTGATAAGTGTGGTAGAAATTGATGAAGGTGTAGTGGCAGTAGCCGATACCACCTGGCATGCACGTAATGGATCTGATGCGCTTCAATTGGAAGAAGAAACACCGCGCCATATTGATGCTATTCCAAAGTTAATGGCAGCTCTAAAAAATGACCCTGCCAGGATCTGGGAAGATCAGGGAGATATTGAAAAAGTCCTATCAGAATCAGACAAGGTTTTAGAATCCTCCTATCAGGTGCCCTACCTGGCTCATGCCTGTATGGAGCCGCTTAACTGCACGGTTTTGATCACAGGAGACAGAGCAGAAGCCTGGACCGGAAACCAAAGCGCTACCTTTATCATTAATGGGGTATCGGAAGGAGCTGGTATTTCAAAAGATAAAATTATTTGTCACACTACCTATCTGGGGGGAGGATTCGGTCGACGGGGAGAAACGGATTTTGTGCTGAAAGCTGCTAAAGTGGCGAGGAATTTTCCGGGAACCCCCATTCAACTGGTATATACCCGTGAAGAAGATATGCGCAACGATACCTACCGACCGGCAGTGGTGGCTCAGATGACCGCTGGATTGGACAAAACCGGTATCTTAGGTTGGAAGAAAAAGGTGGGCGCTCAGGGGGCACTGGCTGGATTGATGGCTAGAAATATTCCCATGATGCCTATGAAACCTGAAGATGATCCCTCATCCACCGAAGGAATGCGGGAACTACCCTATAAAATGAATGCCGCCTACACGGATTTAAGTACTGTGGACCTGCCCATGACGGTGGGAACCTGGCGTAGCGTGGGTCATTCTCAAAACGCCTTTTTTACTGAATGTTTCATGGATGAGTGCGCTCACGCCTTGGGTAAGGACCCATATGAGCTCAGACGTGAAATGCTGGGGGATGCACCCAGGCATGCGGCTGTACTGAATAAACTGGCTGAAATAAGTAACTGGAAAGTGGACCCTGACCCGGGAACCTACCGGGGGCTGGCTTTACATGAGTCTTTCGGATCAATTGTGGGCGAAGTAGCAGAGATTCGATTGGATGGGAAAAAGATAAAAGTTGATAGGGTTTATTGTGTAATTGACTGTGGACGCACCGTAAACCCCGCAATTATCGAAAGTCAAATGCAAAGTGGAATCGTTTATGGATTGACGGCTGCCCTGTTTGGAGAGATCGAAGTAAAGAGTGGAAAAATCGTTCAAAGCAATTTTCCCAACTATGAAATGGTAACCATGAAATCCATGCCCCAGGTGGTAACCCACATAATGGACGTGGACGAATATCCCGGTGGGGTAGGAGAGCCTGGCACACCTCCCATTGCCCCAGCTTTGGTAAACGCCCTATTCGCAGCCACAGGTGAACGGATACGATCGTTGCCTTTGAGTAAGCACGGATTTAGTAGTTCTTAGTTTTGAATTTTTAGTTTTAAGTTGGGGCGGATTTCAAAAGCATGAAAAACCAAGAGAAAATCAACGGAGTTATTCGATGGGCAGCAAGAATATTGGGTACATCAGTTGCTGTTTTTGTACTCTTTTTCTTATTGGCAGATTTATTTGGAACTGAAGAAGCAGGAATTGGGGCAATGTCCACCAAGGATGGAATTGCTTTTATTTTTTTCCCAATAGGAACCATAATCGGTCTGGGTCTCGCTTGGAAGTGGGAAGGACTTGGAGGACTTATAACTGTAATAAGTATGATTGGTCTGGTGATTGTCAGGCCAGATCTGTTATCCAATCCTTTACTGATTGGGGCGGTGGTTGTTCCCGGGCTCTTGTTTATTCTTTATTGGTATATGTCAGCTCAGCAGCTATCCGAAGTTTAAGGCATGCTCAAGTTGAATGAATCTTGCGGCTGGAAATCCTGGAAAGAAAACACGGCGATGACTCAAAACTAACAACTAAAAACTAAAAACTGCTATAGCATAGGCCTCAAGACCTCATCTATATACTCACCATCCCTTAACGTCAGCCCATCCGGATCAGTAATAGCCTCATCACATTCATCTTCCATAATAATCCATCCATGATAGCCTGATTCTACTAAATATGAAGTTACCCCTTTAAGATCAACAGATCCTGTTCCGGTGGCCGCCCAGCGTCCGTCATCATACATGTCCTTGTAATGAATTAGATTAACCCTCGAACGGTACTGCTGAACAATTTCCAGGGGATTCATACCTCCTTTGGCAATGTGTCCAAGGTCCGGACAATATCCGGTAGCTTCTTCATCCAGTCCTTCCATTAAAATTTCGTAATCAGGTTCAATACGAAAAACCGACCCATCCGGGGAATTAGGATGATGAGAACAGACTATTCCTCGTTCCGTTGCTCGTCTTGAAATATTATTTACACAGCTGATCATGTTTTGTTGTCTTTCTCTTAGATATTCCCGGTTGTTTCCCGGCATTTGGACAGTTAACAATATGGTTTCAGGGAAAAAAGCAAGAAAAGAAATCCATTGATCGGCCCGCTTCATTTCTTCTTCAGTCTCAAGAGCATGGCGCCAGTCCTCCACCATACAGAGTACAGCCAGTTCCAGATTATATTCGGCCAGTGCATCTTTCATTTTTAATGGGTCCTCCAGATGTTTTAAAAAACTTGATTCCGGCTCAATACCTTCAAACCCTGCTTGAGAAACAATGTTAATAATATGTTCCAGTTTGCCCTTGTATTGTTCACCAGGCATTTGCCAGGTATAGGTTTCGCACGCTAGTTTTATGCCGCTCATATTCAGAATTGATTTATTGGTTCTGCAATAGAAATGTTGTAGTTACTTCATTAAACCGTTTCAGATCTTCCCAATGGTGTACGTGCCCTCCGGTAGGAAACCGTACTATTTCCGAGCCGGCAATTTTATCATGCAGGATCTCGGAAAAGGCGGGAGGTGTAAAAATATCCATCATGCCAATGGTTATCAGTGTGGGAACCTTAATCTCATGAAGCCTGTCTACAGTATTGTGCCCAATGCAGGCATCCAGCTGCCCATCAAATCCGGAAGATGTTTGTGGGCTGGGGTTCCCCATGGCACTTCTTTGCCCATCTTTAAGATCTTGTAGAGATGTCTGATAATAGGGAGGAGCAAAGATCCATAATTGTAACAGTTCCATAAAGTCATCCGCAGCTGCCACTTTTCTGAGTTTCTTCAGGTTCTCATAAACTGTTTTTGCATAGTTGTTGAAAGAAGGCCAGGTACTAATAAGTACCAGGCTGCTCACTCTGGCAGGATGATTCAAAGCCAGTGATTGAGCAATGGCTCCCCCCATGGAGATCCCGGCCACCTGGGCCTTTTTAATAGCTAGATGATCCATAACCGCAATGGTATCATCGGCCATCAATTCAGTGTTGTAGGGTCCTTCAGGAGCGTCCGACTTACCTACACCTCGGTTATCTAACAGGATACATTTAAAATGTTCCTCATATTTAGCTACATGTTTTTCCCAGAGGCTGCTATCAGCGCCAAAACCCATTAAAAGCATCAGTGGTTTCCCAGTTCCCCTTACCTGGTAGTAGATCTGAGTACCATTACAATCAACGTATCCCGACATGTGGCCTATTCTATATTTTTAATGATGTTTTTAACATAATCGATGGCTTTAGGTGCATCTACTTCGGTGGTTGGGCAAAAGCAATAGTCAAAGCACCACCAATTGAAAGGTTCGAAAATGGTTTTTGTTTCCTGGAGAAATGATTGAAAATCGATATATCCATCCCCAAAGGGAGCATGGGTGCTGGTTTCATCATGGTGCAGGGTGCCATCACTGTCGATCAAGTGAAAATGTCCAATTAGGCCATCCAACATTTGCGCGTATTCTGTAATGCCTCCGGCCAAAGTTTCTTTTTCACCTGTTTGCCTGGCACCAACTACCGCACCCATATAGGCATGACTGGAATCAAACAAAGCTTTGAAATGACTATGGTTAACTGCTTCCAGTATGGACTTTACTTCTGAAGGTTTATT
>QIEB01000198.1 GCA_003229495.1 Flammeovirgaceae bacterium | reverse complement strand
CAAAGTCAGCCGTAGAGATTTTGGAAAAAGTGAATCGTGCGCGATCTGTTCTTAATAATATACAGTCAAATTAGGACACTACACTAGTAACAGATGTGGGGCACGATGAAAAAGGAACTCGAAATGCTCATTTACTACCGTGTGAGTCGCTTCGGGCGTCCTGCCCTCTCGCGACATCGATACTTCCATGTACCGAACTCCGCTTACCCACAGAACCCCTTTGGGTTTCATTGTGGGCACCTTACCCTTCGGGTCAAGGCGTCGTTCCTTTTTGCCTCGCCTACATGGGCAAGGATTGTTCCCTACAATCCTTTTGCATTTCCTCCATCCATGGAGGTCACGTAGGCGAGGAGCGAGAGCACGACTGCATGGAGAAGGTGAGACCGGAACGGTCGAGAGGCTGGCCTGGGCCACGCAGGAGGTAGAGTAACGCAGGAGCAGTTACCGAGGAGCGGAAGCTTTTATCGGGAATCCAGAATTTACATGGATACCGGGCCACACGTTGTTTGCCCGGCATGACGATGAAATAAACGTAAAAAACTGGCTCCCAAAAAACCAGGCCGTAAGCCCGTTATCAGGAAATAGGTATACTGTCCCCAGAATTCGAATTCAGAGGTCAATCAAGTTTGTTACAAAGCAATCTTTTTCAATTTGTTCCACGGTGTTGCTGCTGGTAATAATTTTGATGGTTTTTATATTGCTTTCACCAATAATGGATTTTAATTTTGCAATGTTTTTTGGCATGGTGCCACTTTGGTGCTTCCATTTTGATTCATATAAATGAACATCAGTTCCTTCTGGGACAATGAAGTCAATTTCATTGCCATGATTATCTCTAAAATAATATAAATCTATGGGTAATCCTTTATTGCAAAAATTTCTAATAAGCTGCCCCAGTACCAGGGTTTCAAAGAAGCTACCTAATAGTGAGCTATTTTCTAATGCATTGATATTGTGCAATCCGCTAAGAAAGCATAAAAGTCCTGTGTCGAGAAAATACAATTTGGGGGATTTTACCAGTCTTTTTCCGTAGTTATTATAAAAAGGTTTCAGCAGGTAAATAACATTGCTTGCTTCGAGAATTGATATCCAGCTTTTAATGGTGTGCGAACTCACTCCCGCATCACTGGCTAGCGAATTCATGGACAATATCTGGCCAGACTTTAGGGCTAATAATCGTAGAAATTTGTCAAATACCGAAAGGTCTTTAATGTTAACAAGCTGCCTGACATCTCTTTCAAGGTATGTTGCGAGATAGTCCGCATAAAATCTTTCTGGTCTGAGATTGTAGGCGTGGACCTCCGGGTAACCGCCCTGAATCATCCATTGCAAAATATGCTGGGTAGATAAACTGGGTGAGTAGTGATGATAAATTTCACGAACTGAGAGTGAGTGGCACTCAAATATGGAAATTCTTCCTGACAGGCTTTCGCTAACGCCTTTCATGAGGGAAAACTTCTGTGAGCCGGTTAATAAGTAACGGCCAAAATTGCTTCTGTCTTTGTCTATTTCAACTTTAAGAAAGCGGAACAGCTCCGGTGCATACTGAATTTCATCAATGATGATGGGGGGAGTATTTTTTTCTAAAAAATAGCTGCCATTTTCCCTGGCTTCGGAGGCCAGGTTAGGTAAATCAAGGCTGACATAGCGGTAATCGGGAAAAAGCCTGGCTAATAACGAGGATTTGCCTGTTTGGCGTGCGCCAGTAAGAAGTACACAGGGTCTAGTTTTTATATCTTCTTGAATATGTTGGCTAATTTCTCTGTTTATCCACATACCGTACAATATTGAACTTGAAGTTCGGAAATGTCAATTACTGATTTGGTATTCCGGATTCTGAGGACAATATACCTATTAGCAGGTCAGATATCAGGATATACAGGACAACAAAGAAAGCGGTCATTCCCGAGTGGTTTTATCGGGAATCTAGAATTTACATGGATACCGGGCCGCACGTTGTTTGCCCGGCATGACGATGAAATAAACGTAAAAAACTGGCTCCCAAAAGACCAGGCCGTAAGCCAGTTATCAGGAAATAGGTATACTGCCCTCAGAATTCAAAATAATAATAGGGGACAATAATAGGGGACAGACCACGAATTAAGTGATAAATATCCTCAATAAGGAACGGTTATGCGAAACAATTTACTAATTAAATCAAGCCCCTTTGTTATCATTTTATTGCTGTTAAGTATTTCGGGATGTCCCACGAAAAAAGGTCGGGTTAATCCTGCCCCTGTATCAAATACCCAATTCACTAAGCTAACTATTACTGGCGATAATCACAAGAGTGGTATCTTTGATATATCTGTTGAATATGATCAGGGTGGTATCGGATGGATGGCATATTCGAGAGTTGAGTTTCCGAAATATGTTGAAACACATATAGCCAGGAGCAACGATCACGGAAAAACCTGGAAATACATTGCTACTGTTAACAAATCAACCGATGGGACATTTGCTTATTCAGGGAAAAAACTCAAAGTCGCGTGGCGCAGCGAAACCCCTACCCTGCTATATGATCCTGGCGATACCACCTCTCGCCGATGGAAGCTCTTTTCTCACCGTTATCCCGCAAAATCACCATTTAAAAAAGGGAGTCATCTTTACGCTGAAGGTTGGATCGAGTACAGGACTGCCGCAAATCCGAAGGGACCCTGGTCAAAACCGATTCGGCTTTTTGGAAAACGAGAAAATAATTGCCTGATTGATTTGAGTGCTATACATCCCAATTTAAAAAATATACTTTGGTATAACGAACTCGGCTCCATCGCTGTGAATGGCGTGATCTACCTCAGTCTCGATGCATCGACAACACCTTCTGGGCTTGGTGAATGGCGCAAGCGTAAAATAATTCTCGTTTCCTCCAGGGACCACGGTAAAAGCTGGCGTTATGCGGGAACACTGACTGATTACAATGATGCCAATAACTTCGGTTATTTTATTTTTACCGGTTCCAGTCTTGTAAAAGAGGGTAAGCGATTATTCTTGTTTATATCGCCATCGGGGGCGAAGGGGCTGTTTAAGAAAAATCGATCACATGATGGAACCGTAATCGTTGAAATCGAGGACATCAGCCGTGCAAAATTAAAACGTGATGCTAAGGGTAAACTAGTTATTCACAAGTGGATCAAGCCTTCATTACAATCAGGTGGCCTGAGTGACTATGACGAAAAGAATACTTACGGTGGAATTTTATTTTCTCAGATAAATACTGGCATCCGTTCCAGGAATGCAGATTTTTTTCAGGTATACAGCACAGGGCAACGCATAACTAAGCCATGAGATTACTTATTTAATTTTCTTGCCTTTTTCCTTACCACCTTTTTTAGTTTTGGCGCTGTCTTTCTTTTTTCCTTTTGCTTTCTTTTTTGTCTTCTTGTCTTTGTGTCTGGGTTTTTTGTCTTTTGGTTTTCTCGATTTAGGTTTGTCACCCCCTGTTTTCTTTCCTCGCCTGCTTCCGCTCGGTTTTCTTGATCCGGATTTTGCTACACGGCGTTTTCTTTCTTCACCCAGTGGGGAGATGTTGATTTGTTGTCCCGCGACCCAGACTTTCTTTAACTCATTTAAAAGTTCTTTTGGCATGCCTTCGGGTAGGTCAATGGTGTCCAATCAATAACTCTGACCCCTTGATCGCGTATATAAAGCCATGTATGGCTATTTGAGGATGAATTAAAATAGGTATGACGAAACGTCAAAAGTCCTAGAACAGCTCCCCTAAGTTATGTGTGCGTGCGTAATGCAGGTAAGTAAATAGCATTATACAAGTAATGTACAAGCAGCATGTTAGGGATTGACAAGTTACCCTACAATTGATATAGCTTTTTAGTTAAGATGGAAATAGGTGTCAGAGCCTGAGGGATCCCCACAAATTTATGCCATCATGTCTTTGCGAGGAAACACTGAAAAACAAGCGCGCGCGGAAAAGGCGAAAAGGTGTCAGGTCTTGCACTGCAACAAAGTCCTGACAAGCTTTATCAAAATAAATGGCCTCATGACCATCGCCGCCGGCGGGATGCGAATCGGCAATAAGATAAAGGGGTTATCAGGTGCTACAGGAGATTTTGGAGCAATAGCATCATTAACCAAAACATTGGAAAAAGCAGAAATGAAAGTAATTAAAGGTTTTACACTTATCGAAACGATGATCGTGGTGGCGATTATCGGTATTCTTGCGGCCATCGCCATCCCGGCCTATCAGGGCTATATCACTCGCATGCAAGTAAATGGGCACATGGACAACAAGGACATCGCGATCCGTTTCATCCGCAATGAATTTGGCAAGGGCCGGGCTGGTGGCACGTGCACGTACTCATCACAGGATGATGACGGTATCGTCGCCAAGCTGAATGAAGGCGGGAAAACATCCATCGGTGATTCCGATCAAGCAGCTTTCACCACTGGTGCTGCGCTTGAAGGCCAAGTAAGTATCGTTATTACTACCACTGGCACGTGGCCCAAAGGCTGTCTTCCACTCGGTTCAGCTGTTTCCGTAGCAATAAATGATATCGCAGGCATTGCATCTGAATACCCTTCAAATTCAACAGTCACCACATCTTTCACGTTGTAATTGACCCTGGGAGAAGTAAAAGGGGACTAAAAGGGGACGGAGGGATTAAATAATAGTCCTTCCGTCCCCTTTAAAGTCATTACGGTTCTACCCACAGATT
>QIEB01000624.1 GCA_003229495.1 Flammeovirgaceae bacterium | reverse complement strand
GCAGCCTCCTTAGTTTGTGTTTGCATAGCCATCCACACCCGTTCTGATGTAAGTGGCATTGGTATATCCGTTACTCCAAATGGGGCCAGTGCATCGATAACTGCATTGACAACCGCAGGGGTAGCCGCGATAGTACCAGCTTCGCCAGCCCCTTTTACGCCTAATGGGTTGTGAGGACATGGAGTAACCGTACGGTCCAATTCAAACATTGGTAAGTCATCTGCCCGGGGCATGGTATAATCCATATAAGATGCGTTCAGCAGTTGGCCGGATTCATCGTAAATAGCTTCTTCAAACAATGCCTGACCGATTCCGTGAGCAATACCCCCGTGAAGCTGACCATCAACAATCATGGGGTTTATTACGTTCCCGACGTCGTCGCAGGCAACAAACCTATCTATTCGCACTTTACCGGTTTCTTTGTCCACTTCTACCACTGCAATGTGTGCCCCAAAGGGAAAGGTGAAATTCGCGGGGTCGTAGAAATTAGTAAAGTCCATTCCCGGTTCAAGGCCTTCGGGATAGTCATGAGGTATGTAAGCAGTAAGTGCCACGTCACCAAATGCAATGGACTTATCTGATCCCTTAACGGTCCATTGACCATTTTCAAATTCCAAATCACCTTCCGCAACTTCCAGTTTATGCGCGGCTATTTTTGTACCCTTCTCAATGACTTTTTCAATGCCCTTCACAATAGCGCTCCCTCCTACCGCCAGGCTACGTGACCCATAGGTACCCATACCAAAACCCACAGACTCGGAATCACCATGAATGATTTCCACGTCCTCCAGAGCAATTCCCAGCTTATCTGCCACTATTTGAGCAAAAGTTGTCTCATGGCCTTGCCCATGAGAGTGTGAGCCTACATATACACTGACCTTTCCGGTAGGCTGAACTCTAACCTGGGCAGACTCATAAAGTCCAGCCCGGGCTCCCAGTGAGCCAACTACCGCTGAAGGAGCAATACCGCAAGCTTCAATGTAGGTAGAAAATCCTATTCCCAGTAAGCGGCCTTCCTTTCTGGCCTGTTGCTGTTGATTACGAAATTCCTTATAATCAACCATTTCCAGGGCTTTGGTTAGTACTTTTTCATAATCTCCGCTGTCGTACTGTAGCGCCACCTGGGTCTGATACCCTGGCTGGTTCACTCCGTCAAAGGCGGGAATGAAGTTTTTAAATCGAAGATCTGTGGGATCCATATTCATTTCCCTGGCCGCATTATCAACCAGTCTTTCCAATATATAGGTAGCTTCCGGCCTTCCCGCTCCTCTGCAGGCATCCACTGGCGTGGTATTAGTAAAGACCGCCGTCAGGTCGATGTGAATGGCTGGTGTAGTATAAAGCCCCTGTAACAATGTACCATGCAAATACGTGGGAACGCAAGTGGAAAATGTAGATAAATACGCACCTAAGTTGGCTACAGTTTTTACTCTTAAACAAGTGATTTTCGCATTTGCATCAAATCCCATTTCCGCCCGGGTCACGTGATCACGTCCATGAGTGTCAGTCATGAAGCTCTCATTGCGCTCGGCAGTCCACTTAACTGGTCTGTTTATCTTGTTGGAACACCAAACCATTAGCGCTTCCTCAATATAGTGCGGGATCTTACTGCCAAATCCACCTCCTACATCAGGAGAGACCACCCGTACCTTCTGCTCCGGTATATTCAGAACGAATGCCGACATTAACAGGCGGGTCAAATGTGGATTCTGCGAAGTGGTGTACAATGTATATTTGTCGGTAGCCGATTCAAAGTGACCGATTGCACATCGTGGCTCTATGGCATTTGGAATGATCCTTTGATTGACAAATTCCAAAGTAGTCACATGATGGGCGTTTTCAATGGCCTCATCGGTCTTTTGCTGGTCCCCCAGTTCCCAGTCATAGCAGGTGTTGTTCGGTACATCTTCATGAACCAATGGTGCATCGGGGTTTAGAGCCTCCGGGCCTTTAACCACCGCATCCAGTATTTCATAATCCACCGCCACCAGTTCAGCAGCATCTTTGGCAGCCGCGGAAGATGCTGCAATCACCACTGCCACCGCGTCTCCCATATATCTGACCTTATCGGCCACCAACAATGGGTGCGTGGGTTCTTTCATGGTGTCTCCATTTTTAAAATCCACCTGCCAGCCACAGGGCACCCCCCCAATTCCGGCAGCCGCTATATCTGCTCCGGTAAATACCGCCACTACACCATCAGCCTTTTCCGCTGCTGCGGTGTCCACGCTCAATATCTTGGCATGAGCATGATGACTACGGACGATAGTTGCATAGGTCATCCCATGTAGTACAATGTCATCTGTATAATGTCCTTTCCCAGTCAGGAATCGCTTGTCCTCAACTCGTTTTACAGATTTACCTATAAAACTACCCATGAGTAACCTCCTTTCCCATTTTCCGTGATGCGTGATAGATTGCTTTCACTATATTATGGTAACCGGTACAACGGCAATAGTTGCCTTCCAGTCCGTGGCGTATTTCTGCTTCGGAGGGCTGTGGGTTGTCCTCCAACAATTGGACAGCAGTCATAATCATGCCTGGGGTGCAAAATCCACATTGTAGTCCGTGCTCTTCCCTGAATCCTTCCTGTAACGGATGCATCTCCCCGTTTTCAGCCAACCCTTCGATGGTAGTAATATTTGATCCATGGGCCTGTACCGTTAAAAGCGTGCAAGACTTTACAGACTTTCCGTCCATGATTATCGTACATGCACCACAACTGCTGGTATCACATCCTATGTGCGTTCCAGTCAACCGTAGTTCATCTCTTATATAGCTGACTAATAAGATGCGGCTTTCAACCTCATCTTTATAGGTTTTGCCGTTAATAGTTATACTTATTGGGACTCCCATAAATGTTTAATGTTTATTGAAATGGCAAATAACTAAGTTCGTTTTTGTGATTTTCTTTCGGAGAAACGAAATGAATATAATATAGGATTTATCTTGCACTTAAGCAATCTCCCTGCAGTTGTAAGTTATTAGTTTTTAGTGTTTAGTTTCAACTAAAAATTCAAAACTAAAAACTAAAAACTACTTATTCATAACTTCTAAAAGTTGCTGCATTTCATCTAAAACATAGTCAGGTTGAAAACCAAGCTCCTCCATCACCCCACCAAACCTATTCAGCCAGGCCACTTTAAGTCCAAAACTGCTGGCGCCCACTGCGTCCCAGGTGTTGGAAGAAACGAATAGAATTTCCTTGGGTAATACCTGAAAAGCATCACAAGCCATTTGATAAACTTCCTTCCTGGGCTTAAACAGCATTATCTTCTCCACACTAAGCACCTTTGTAAAAAAACTACCCAAATTGTTGCGATCGATTGCACCTTGTAACATTTGTTGATTGGCATTGGAAAGCACACCGAGGGCCGCCTTTTCAGACAGTGACTCCACTATCGACCGGACTTCCGGATAGGCTTCCAGTTGCAGGTACTCTTGGTAAAGCTCGTCACGAATTTCGTTATTAAGAGTCAGCTCCAATGAATTACAACTATTAACCAGAGCATCCATGGTCACCTCACTAAAGGGTTTATAGCTTCCCATCAAAGTGTACAACCAGGTATATTCCAGTTGTTTTCTGCGCCATAAAGCACTTAGTTCACTTGCTCTGTCTCCAAAATAATGATGCAGCACCTGATCCAGTGAATTAATATTGAAAAGCGTACCGTATGCATCAAAAACAACGACTTTAACTGGCGGTTTTTCCATATTGTAAATATTTTCAAGTAAATCTTACAGAGAATATTCTTGGTAGATGATGATTCAGCGATTTCCATGAAACACCGCAATTTTCAGAAACAAACAAACTTCCTCCAGAAGTCCCAAATACCATTTCATCCGCCCTAATATCCAATGCATGCCTCAATACGATATCAAAACAGTTTCTTTGTGGAAGCCCCTCTCTTTGCTCTTCCCAAGACTCTCCCCCATCTTTAGTATGCATTACGAAGAGCGACTTGTCAACCGCAATCCGCTGTGAATCACTGGTAGCTGGTACTACCCAGGCTTTCAAGGGATCTTCCTGATCGATACCTATGGTGAACCCGTACCGTCCTTTTTCTGAGGAATCAGTTACGTCCGTCCATTGAGCGCCAGCATCAACCGACCGGAAAATTCCACAATGATTCTGCTGCCACATTACCCTGGGATCAGCCTTACAGGCTAATATAAAATGTGGGTCCTGTCCAACTTCTACGTAGGGATTGGGTAGATAGTCTGCTCTGAGTCCTTGATTTCTAACTTGCCAACTAACCCCATTATCACATGTTTCGAAGACACCGGCGCAACTAATACCCACATAATAATGGTTTTCGTCTGCTGGGTCCATTACTATTGAATGTATTCCGGCGTGGGCCCGTCCTCCACCAAACCAATGATCCTGTCGGCTTGGATGGTCCCATAAAGTCTTGACCAAACTAAATTGTTTTCCGCTATCGTGGCTAACAAACAATCCTCCAGGTTCGGTCCCCACATAAATGGTTCCGGGATTCAGCCCAAAAGCCAGTGTCCAGACATACCGCAAGGTGGCCGAAACTCCCGTCTTTATCTCGGCATCATCAGGGTATTTTGGAGTGTTAGCTTCAATCCATGAAGCACCTCTATCAGTTGAATATTGAAGCTTTGGTCCCCAATGCCGGTGGTCCAGGCACACCCACCAGTGTCCATGATGCGGGTCCCGTAAAGCCATCGAAACCGGAATGCCCAAAAAATGATCACCAACGTATTTCCAACCACTACCGCTTTTCTTATATATGATCAAGCCTTTGGCGGTCCCAAGAAGTAAGTATGGTTCATTCATGATTGGTGCTAAAAATAACTGGTTCCGTAAGAACTACAGGGTAATTAGCACAATTTATTTATATTTAGTGTAGCCATGTTTGATGTAAATCTAATCCGTAAGCAGTTTCCGATATTCTCAATAAATAGCACTTCCGGTAATCCATTGATTTATCTGGATAATGCAGCAACTACCCAAAAACCAATGGTGGTGCTGGAAAGACTCAATCGATTCTATGGTCAACAGAATGCCAACATCCATCGCGGTATTTATCAATTGGCATATGAGGCCACCACGGAATATGAACTGGCCCGCAAAAAGGTAGCAAATTTTATAAATGCCAAAGATGCTGATGAAGTGGTCTTTTGTGGAGGCACCACGGAGGCCTTAAATATGATCGCCCAGGGATGGGCCAGGGAAAAATTGGACACAGAAGATGAGGTTTTGGTTACCGCCATGGAGCATCATGCCAATTATGTCCCCTGGCAAACAGTCTGTAAGCAAACCGGGGCCAACTTTAGGGTAGTGCCGGTCAAACAGGACGGAAGTTTAGATCTGGATCAACTCAAAAATATGCTCAATACCAAAACCAAGCTTCTGGCTATAACCCATATTTCAAACACCCTGGGTACTATAAACCCATTGCAGGAAATAGTGGAATTGGCGCATAAATATCAGGCCATGGTGGTGGTTGATGCGGCCCAAAGTATTGCCTTTGACCAGGTAGATGTACAGCAACTGGATTGTGACTTCCTGGCGTTTTCAGGGCACAAAGCATTTGGGCCTATGGGAATTGGCGTACTTTATGGAAAAACGGAACATTTGAGTACCCTGCACCCCTTTCAACAAGGCGGGTCAATGATTCTGCAAGTCACTGAGCGCCAGACAACCTTTAAACCTCCACCTCATGGGCTCGAGGCCGGCACACCTCCGGTAGCTGAAGCCATTGCTTTGGGAACCGCCCTGGATTTTATTACCGGCGCTGGTTTGGGGCAGATCAAAGAACACAGTCAAAGCACTTTACTTTATGCCAGAGACCAATTATCATCCCTTCAGGGTATACAAATAATAGGGCCAGCAACAGGTACCAGCAACATTCTTTCTTTCCTGTTGGACGACGTGCATCCACATGATATTGCCACCATTCTGGGAGAGGCTGGGGTCGCGGTTCGTGCAGGACACCATTGTACTCAACCACTGATGCATGCCTTGGGCATCCATAGCACAGTTAGAATTTCCTTTTCCATTTATAATAACTCCGATGAGGTGGATCATTTGGTCGAGGCACTTGGCACCGTAAAGAAGATTATGTCATGAAGGATGCACTGAAACAGCTGTATAATAAGTTAATCCTGGACCGTCAGAAAAACCCCGTTGGTTTTGAAAAAAGAGAAAATGCCCAAACGGTGCTTGATGCTTACAATCCGGTTTGTGGGGATCAGTTTAAGCTATATTTGGATTTTGCAGGGGGCCGGATCACTAACGCGACTTATCACGGCTATGGTTGTGCATTGTCAAAGGCCTCTACCTCACTATTGGTGGAAGGACTTGCAGGTAAATCTGTATCTGACTGCGAGGAGTTTATCGAGTACTACTTTAGAACTCTTGATAATGATGATGAACAAGCGCCGGAGATATATAAGGCGTTAGCCTTGGCCAAGAAATTTCCTGGCAGAAAGAAGTGTACTACTTTAAGTTGGGAAGCAGTTTCAAATTTTATAGGTACTACTCATTTGAGAGAAAACGGAGAATGAAAAAGTTAATACTTATTTACATCCTGGTTTTGTTTAGCATTATCATCCATGCCCAAAAACCCAGAGCCAGGGATCTGGGAGTGCCTTTTGAAGGAACACCCGGTGCACAGAATGCCATTATCGATGTAAAAGGTGTGGAAGTGGGGCACAGTACCATCATTTCCGGTAGCGGCATAAACGTGCTTGGGAAAGGACCAATAAGAACCGGGGTCACGGCCATCTTTCCCAGGGGAAAACAAAAAAAATTCAGCCCGGTATACGCCAACTGGTATAGTCTGAACGGTAATGGCGAAATGACCGGAACCACCTGGGTGACGGAGTCCGGGTTTCTGGAAACACCGATCATGATCACCAACACCAACAGTGTGGGCGTGGTTAGAGATGCAGTGCTAAAATGGTTTGTAGATACCAACTGGTACAAAGGTGAGCACTGGTGGTACACCTACCCGGTAGTTGCAGAAACATACGACGGTTTCCTGAATGATATTTATGGCTTCCACGTGAAGGAAGAACATGTAAGAGAGGCCATAGCAACCGCCTCCAGCGATAATGTTCAGGAAGGCAATATAGGGGGAGGTACAGGCATGATGTGCCTGGGGTTCAAAGGCGGTATTGGCACCGCTTCCAGGATAGTTTCTATTGAAGATCAGGACTATACAATAGGAGTTTTGGTCCAATCAAATTTTGGTGCCAGGCGAAATTTGACTATTGCCGGGGTACCTGTAGGTAAAGAATTGATGGATACCCTGAAAACCGAGTTCAAAGCTCCCCCACAGTCCAGGCGGCGGGAAGGTGACGGATCAATCATCGTGGTAGTGGCTACAGATGCTCCTTTGCTGCCTCATCAGCTAAAGAGAATCGCACAAAGGGTACCCCTTGGTATAGGAATAGTGGGTGGAAGGGGAGGTAATGGTTCAGGGGACATCTTTATTGCTTTTTCAACCGCCAATGAAAATGCCTTTGATCGTTCTGATAATCAATCGGTTATTACTTTAGCCAATGACAGAATTACACCCTTGTTCGAGGCCACCGTACAATCGGTTGAAGAAGCCATTGTCAACGCTATGGTAGCAGCTGAAACCATGGAGGGCATCAATGGCAATAAAGTCTATGCACTTCCACATG
>QIEB01000252.1 GCA_003229495.1 Flammeovirgaceae bacterium | reverse complement strand
ACAGATAAGCCAGAGCGGTTCTTTGCTGCCGAGATCATCCGTGAAAAAATTTTCGAAAACTACAAAAAAGAAGTGCCTTATTCCTGTGAGGTAGTGATCTCAGAATTCAAAGAGGAGGAGGACATTATTAGGATGCGGGCAGAGATCTATGTAGAACGCCAAAGTCAAAAAGGGATCCTAATTGGGAAACAGGGTTCCGCACTGAAAAAGATCGGAACTGCTGCCAGAATAGACATGGAGCAATTCTTTCAAAAGAAGGTCTTTTTAGAACAATTTGTTAAGGTAGAATCCGATTGGCGGAAAAAAACAAGCAAGCTAAAAAGGTTTGGCTACAGTAATAGATAACTAACCGACAAACTAGTAGTTAACTCATAAGGTCAAATTATTTCTTGGAAAATATCTCATCCAACGAATATTTCCCAGGACCTATAAAGAGTAAACTAAAGAAAAGGACTGCCAATCCCAGCGGGTGAGAAAGTATTTGGCGTGGATCTCCATTTGACAAGTGCATAGTAGTGGCTACAATCATATTGCATAATAAGAAGAAGCATGCAGGTCGAGTAAGAAGCCCTATCACAAGCAATATACCACCTCCAAATTCTGACATGGAAGCCAAAAAGCCCATAAATTTGGGGGCAAAGTTTATTCCCATGACTGATAGCGCCTGACCAAGCCCAATCCATTTTTCAGGCCCTCCTGATAGTTTGGCATATCCATGCCAGATAAACAGGATGCCAATGCCAATCCTTAAAATGAGCAGACCAACATCACGATATTGTTTAGTTTGGGTAATAACTTATTTTAGTTTTGCCTCCAGTTCGATTTCAGCAGTTCCTCCTGCATATAGCCTGGAGATGGGACATTTTGATTTAGCATCCGCAGCTAGTTGTTCAAATAACTCCTGGTTAAGTCCTTCACAGCTCACCTGGCAGTCCAATTTGATGTGTGTGATGCAGGGGCCCGTATCATCTTTGCCAAGGGTCACGGTAGCAGTGGTTTCTACACTTTGTGGAGTTAGATCATTACCGCTGATAAGCGCCGCCAGAAACATGGAATAACATCCTGCATGTGCTGCACCTACCAGTTCTTCGGGGTTAGTACCTTCACCTTCCTCAAAACGGGAAGCAAAGGTGAATGGTCCGTTGTAATCACTAAAGTTCATTTGACCCTTACCTTCTTTTAAGGTACCGTTCCAAAGGGCTTTGGCATTTCTTACTGACATAATTCGAAATTGTTGTGGGTGAAAGTCTATTACTAATTCCACAAAACTAAGAGTTTATCCAAGAATTAACAATTAAGTTTGCAGGTCTTGAAGTGCCGCTTTTTTAAAGTTGTTTCGAAAGTTCGAATTCCCGACTGATTTTAAGATCTTTGCAAATCTGAATAACTTTCATGGGGTCAACCTATGAATTAACAGTATCAAATAATTGTTCATTATTAATTGCTCATTGTAAATTGTCTAACATAGTAGCCATAGTAGGTCGCCCCAATGTCGGTAAATCTACCTTGTTCAACCGCCTGGTGGAACGAAGGCAAGCTATTATGGACAACGAAAGTGGTGTAACCCGCGATCGGCACTACGGAGTGGTTGACTGGACCGGCCGGTCGTTCACCGTTATTGATACTGGTGGCTATGTAGAGGGATCGGAGGACATTTTTGAAGCGGCCATTAGAGAACAGGTAAAGTTGGCTGTTGAAGAGGCCCAGGTGATCCTGTTCATGGTTGATTGCACCACGGGACTAACCGACCTTGATAAAGACTTTGCCAATATTCTGAGGACTTCTAAGAAACCAGTGATAATCACAGCCAACAAAGCTGATAGCTCCGAATTGTCCTATATGGCCGCTGAATTCTATGGATTGGGAATGGGAGAAGTCTTTCCAATCGCCTCAGTCAGTGGCTCTGGCACCGGAGAGTTACTAGATGAAGTGGTGAAACATCTGGCACCTGAAGGCGACTTAGAAGACCCGGGCCTACCGAGAATTACCATTTTGGGAAGACCCAATGTAGGTAAGAGTTCTTTTCTAAATGTCTTGTTGGGAGTGGATAGGACTATCGTCACTGAGGTGGCAGGCACCACCCGTGATGCTATTGACACCCGATACAATATGTTTGACAAGGATTTCATTATTACAGATACAGCAGGAATCCGCAGAAAATCTAAGGTCAAAGATAATATTGAGTTTTATTCCGTTCTAAGGTCTATTAAAGCCCTTGAAAATGCTGATGTCTGTATGGTGATGCTAGACGCCGGAAGGGGGTTGGAAAGTCAGGATCAAAATATCATTGGATTAGCCCACAAGAATCAAAAAGGAGTGGTAATACTAGTGAACAAGTGGGACCTTATTACCAAGGATAGCAAAACTACGGAAACGTTTCGCAAGGCCATACTGGCAAAACTTAGCCCTCTGGACTATATCCCCATGGTTTTTACTTCTGTGATTAACAAACAACGAATCTATCAAGCCATGGAGTTGGCGCTAGAGGTATATGTAAATCGTCAGAAAAGAATTTCTACCTCCGCATTGAACAATAAACTTCTTCCGGAGATTGAAAGAATTCCCCCGCCTGCAATAAAGGGCAAGTATATTAAGATCAAATACATCACACAGTTGCCCACCAAAACTCCTGCTTTTGCCTTTTTTTGTAACCTGCCACAGTACATAAAAGAACCTTATAAGCGTTTTTTGGAACATAGATTGAGAATGCACTTTGATTTTACCGGTGTACCAATTCGTCTGTTTTTTAGGAAAAAATAGTTTCTAAAGAAAATTAATTGCCTATATTTGCAGCTTACATTTTTTTAAACAAAAACGGGAATTGAAATGAAACGATTATTTGCGTTATTAGTTATGGGCGGATTTTTATTTGCCGCCACTTCTTGTGCAAAAACAAGTGAAGCTGCTGAAGAAACAATGGATGCAGCTGGAGAAGCTATAGAAACTACAGTAGAAGAAACTGAAGAGGTTATCGAAGAAGCTGAAGAGACTACCGAAGAGGTTGTTGACGATGCCGAGGAAGCCACTGAAGATGCTACTGATGAGGTTGAAGCCACTGTGGAAGAAGCCACAGAAACTAACTAATATAGAACCAACTAGTTGAAGACCCTGTGGCACTATGTGATACAGGGTCTTTTTTATGCTCCATTGCTTTTATGACATCCGAAAACTGGCTGCTTAGAAACCATCTCCCATCAATAGCCAACAACTACTGTTTTCAGCTATGGAAGAAATACCAATTCCAGTTAAAGATCACCGCACCCCGTAAGACTAAGCTGGGTGACTATCGCTTCAGGACCTCCATAAAGACCCACCTGATAACTATTAACAGTAATTTGAATCCTTATGCGTTTCTGATAGTTTACCTGCATGAAGTTGCCCACTGCGTCACTAGTATCAAGCACGGACAAGGTACTAAACCCCATGGTCGTTATTGGCAGCATGAAATGATATTGCTACTGGATCCCTTGTTGCAGCGGGAAACTTTTCCTAAAGACATAGAAAAGGCACTATCCTCCTATCTGGAGGCGCCCAAGGCCACAAGTTGTGCACATCCGCCATTGACAAGAGCTCTTAGACGCTATGATCCACCCTCCAACCTGGTAGCGCTAGAGCAACTTTCAGAAGGGGTTGAATTTATATTTCAATCAAGACGATACCGGAAGTTGAAAGCCAGACGTACCAGGGTTTCTTGTCTTGAAATGGGGAGGGACCGCACCTATTTAATATCTAAATTGGCCATGATTCAGCCCCTTGGGGAACAGTGGGAACAATAGAATAATGGAGCAATAGAACAATGGGAACATGGGAGCATGGGAGCATGGGAGCAGAAGAACAATTGAACCATAGAACAATTGAGCAGTAGAATTGAAGGATAAGATTGAACATTTTTGACTCCAAAGATCCTTCGTCCCTAACACCTTCGTCCCTAACACCCTCGTCCCTAACACCCTCGTCCCTAACACCCTAACACCCTCGTCCCTAACACCCTCGTCCCTCGTCCCTATATTTTTCCTGTTTTCAACCAATGCGCACATTCTTCCCCTAACTTCTCTACCGCCAGTTTCTCATACTGTTGGGATTCCTCTGCTGAAAGCACATCACGCCACCTGCCGTTTTTGCCTTTGTGTATAAATGATTTTGCCCCACCATCCCAGAATATACCACCGAGAGGCACGCTGGCAGTGGCATTTTCTTTCATATAGTCGAAACTACAATGCTCAAGAATGGTATCCCACTGTGCATCGTCAATCTCTATATCAAGGAAATTAGCAATATTTCTGATCTCTCCGGTCATGTCTTTTTTAAGACTTGCAAAATTCACCAGCATGAGATTGGGTAAATGTCGTATGTTCCACCAGGAGCTCACATTTTCCCAAAATGGCCACCAGGGGAAACCATCTTGGTCCAGCCATTCGTGATAATATTCCTTTATTGAATCAGCAGGCTTACCGATAGGAGGTCCCACTAATCCAGGAGTGTCGTTCAGCGCTGCATACCATTTTTCATTTGCGGTAACATGATGATTGTAAAGACTCCAAAGTACATCTCTACCGTCCCGGGCGATATAAATGTACTTGGCCTTTGGTGAATACACCAGGGCGTCTATAGGCAAATGTGTTTTCATAAAACGTCTATGGGTTTGTGCTTCCAGGCCTTCCAGTTTTACATGCGCCGGCGGTATCCGTAGATCCAGCCAGGGTGACATTTCAGCTACTGGAAGTCCTTCCTGGCCA
>QIEB01000009.1 GCA_003229495.1 Flammeovirgaceae bacterium | reverse complement strand
CGGATTTCCATGTGGCCAGCTCCTTTGGAGTGTTGGTGTTAGTGAAGTGAGGATACCTGTCACAAATAAATATTTCCCTAAGCAAACAATTCCATTATTGGTTTCCCTTGCCCATCGGGGGTAGTATAGAACGGCCGTCCTTCAATGGTGTAGTGGGTTTCAGGATGCATCCCCAAAGCTTGATAGATGGATTGATGGATCTGGTCAATTACCACGGTGTTCTCAATGGAAGAACAAGGCCTTTCATCCGCTGTCTTTCCGTACACAAGCCCTTTTTTAATACCACCACCCCACAATAATATAGAGCTGCCATCGGTAAAATGCCGGTGCATCCCATAGAATTTCTCATCTTCGATCTGGTCCGGCTGGTCTACCTGATCTTTAACTTTTTCTCCTGGCCGGCCTTCCAAAATTGCATCGCGGCTAAACTCACTGGCCAATATGATCAGGGTCCGGTCGAGGTGCCCGGATTGGTCCAGGTCCTTGATTAATTGGGCAATGGGCCGGTCTATCAGTTCTTTCATTTTTTGGGCACGAAGGTGTCCGTTTTCATGGGTGTCCCAACCGAGGAAGGGCACATATTCAGTAGAAACGCTGATAAAACGACCACCGTTCATGGCCAGCCTTTTGGCCAAAAGGCATCCCAAACCGAATCGACCGGTATTATAAATGTCATATTGCTCCTTGGTTTCCTGTGACAAATCGAACACCTGGGCTTCAGGTGAGTTCAGCAAGCGGTAGGATTGTTCCATAGAACGCATTAGCGATTCTTTTTGGTAGTCGCTGCCGCCGCTCATAACTTGGCTTTTATTGGCTAGTTGCCGGTATAATTTATACCGTGCCTCAAATCTTTTCATGGACATACCCTTTGGTGGTTGTACACTCTCCAGTCCAGTGGAAGGATCGGGAATTAGGAAGGGGCCGTGTTCACTTCCCAAAAAACCGGCGGAATGGAATGCCTTTAATTCTTCTCCCTCGCCAACGGTAAACCTTTGCCCCATAGCAATAAATGGAGGAATAACAGAGTTTAATGCTCCTTTTTCTTTGGCAATCCAAGCACCGATGTGAGGGGCCTGCACTGATTGGGGCGGTTCATAACAAGTATGCCAGTGGTATTGATGCCTGGTATGAAGGATATGACCCAGATCAGCCGATCGATAGGAGCGGATAATAGCTCCCTTGTCCATTACTTCTCCAATTGACTCCAGTCCTTGGGAAAAGTATAAGCCGTCCACGGCAGTGGGTATTTTTGGGAATGTGCTGAGCACTCTTTTACTTTCAATACCTTTTTGGTATGGAGCGTAACCTTTGGGATCGAAGGTTTCAGTATGTGCCATACCTCCGGCCATCCACAATAGAATAACGGTGTCGGCAGATGAAGGAATAGTAGGTATTCCTCCACATGAGCTTAAGAAACTGGTCATGGGGAGTGTAGTGCTGGCAGCGGCCAGACTGGCAGCACCCATTTGCTTCATGAAGTTCCTGCGTGAATTGATCAAATATGGGTTCATTCTAATTAATATATAAATTGAAACTCCGGTGAAAGCACTGTAGCCCAAAATACATCTTGTAGGGCTTCCTTATGGATTGTTTCTCCCAAGGCGTTAACCAGCAGCCGACGCTCTTGTTTTGAAGGGTATCTGCCAAATGATCTTTGATAAAGCTCGTCGGCAATGGTATCACCATGGTTCCCGAACTTTTTATACCACAAATCAGCACCTTCACCCAGAATACTGTTAAAATACTCACCATTGGTTAATTCCAGAGCCTGTAATAAAGTGGCTTGCTGATTTCGGGAGGTGGTTACATTTTCCCTGGTTGGCCTGCCCAATAATTTCATAAAGGGGTGCTGTCTTACCAGACTGGCCCTGGCAAATGGGTATCCGTGGTCTTTAAATGTTAAGCTTACCAGCCGGTCCCAATGCTTGGAGCCATAGTTGCGCGCCTGTATCCAATCTTCATCATTGAATTCCAGGGTGATCCAATCCGACGCTGGTTGAACCGCCGTACTTTTCCAGTCTACACCTGAGCTTATCAGGATTTCTTTATCATTTTCGTACAGCACCTTCATAGCTAGTAACAAACCAGCCGGATTGGCTATTTGTCCTTCATTACTTCCTTTAATAGCTATAATGTTCTTACCCTTATTGAGAAATCCACCGGCGTCTAACTTGTCCACTTTTCTCCAATCGGTTCCCTGTGAAACATTTTGGCCATTGATATAAAGCGTATAGGAATGGTCCACTGAAATCAACAGTCGGGCAAGTTTTATCTGGTGATCAGGCAAGGTGAACTTATAGCGGAAGTAGCGAAGGCCAGGTTCTGGTAAGACGTCACGATCAAATTTTATTTCTCTATGCCATATTCTCTCTGAGGATATATTTTCATTGATTGGGCTATAAGCGACAGCATAATATACAGGCGCAATTATTTGGCTTACGGCGTCTGAAAATTGCTCGGCGCTTAACCTCCTGATCACAGGACCTTCAAATACATATTGGTTGGCTGCAATATCTGCAATGTCATTATATCTTACCGCTGGCAATTGATAAGCCTTAGAAGTCATGATCATTCGGATCAGATGTTTCAGATCATGTCCGGAGTTGATAAAATCCACAGCCAGCCAATCCAGCACATCGGTGCTCCAGGGGGTACTATCCATCTGGTCCACAGGCTCGATTATACCTCTACCCAAAAGTTGTTTCCAGATGCGATTGGTTATGGTGCGATACAGCCGGCCATTTTCCCGCTTTACCATTACTTCGGACAATTTTAATAGCCGCTCTTTTAAAGTTGCAGCCTCTACTGAACCCAGTTCGGTGTATAGAAACTCAACATTAGCCGTTTTGCCCAGTGGCTTGTCGCAGCGGTTCATCTCAAGTGCGGAATCAGCAAATACCGAGGCAAACCCATAAGCTTGATCCAGGGACAGATTACTTACAAAGCTATTGTGACATGAAGCACACTTCAGGTTCATGCCCATCAGGGATTGACTAATATTTTGGGCTGCCTGCATTTCAGTGGTTTGACTGGCATTTACTACTCCCCGCCATTTGATTCCTTTAATAAACCCTTCCGACTCCTCGGTGGGATTCATAAGTTCTTTTACCATTAAATTGTAAGGTTTATTCTCAGCCAGAGAAGTGTACAACCAATGGGTGATTTGCTTTCGCCCACCTGTAATAAAACCGGTACCGGAATAATCGTTTCGCAAAAGGTCATTCCAAAAACTCAACCAATGCTGGGTATAGTTATGTTGGTCTCCCAACAAATCATCTATCAGTTTGTTTCTTTTGTTGACATCCCTGTCCTGGACGAAGTTTTTTATGTTTTCAGGCTCCGGCAAAAGACCAATAATATCTAAATAAGCCCTTCTGATAAAGGTGCGGTCATCTACCAGTGAGGGCCATTCCAAATTGTGCTCTTGAAAATAGACTTGCATCAGCATATCGACGGGATGCTCATGACTTCCTTCCAGTGATGGGAGGCTTGGTTTGTGTAGGGCCAGAGATGCTTCCGGAAACACTTCCAGCGCCCGGTCAGCCCAGTGCGCTCCTTTCTCGATCCACAGTTTTATCAAGGCAACTTCATTGTCTTTCAATACTTTGCCTTTCTTGGGCATGACATCATCATGATTGGATGGCAGCGAAATTCGTCGATACATTTCACTTTTCTCAGGTGTTCCGGCCACTATTACTTTGCCGGATTTGCCACCCTTATATACCCCGCGTTTGTGTTCCAGTACCAGTTCACCCTTTTGTTTATGCTCACTGTGACATTGGTAACAATTATGAGCAAAAATGGCCCGCACTTCTAAGTTGAGTTGATCTTGTTGAGTATCTGATAGGGAGTCCAATGATTGGAGCTCTGCCAAAAGGGCCAGGGAATTGGTATCATCATAGGATTCAATTTGATAGTCCCAGGCGCTTGAAAGAAAATCGACTCCGTGGGTAAGACTGGCACCCAAATGACTGGTAATAATTAACGAAATAACAGTTATTGTCAACACCGCTCTATAAATCCGGAATTGTGTCAACTTTCCTTTTATTGTTATCTGTAACACCAGTGCGGTCGCCGCCGCCAGCAGCGCGGTGACAATGCCTAAAATTTGATGCAATTGTACCAGTTCCCCTGAATAGTCGTCAAAGGTGCGTAAGAACCATCCCAGAATAGCTGCCAAAATGGCGAACAGGGCTCCCAGGTATACCATCCAGTTGATCCCCTCCCTCAGCCCAGGCCGTTTGCCGCCAATGGTAAATACTTCCATCAAAAGGGCGATCGCCAACAACCCTATAGGAAAATGTACTATTAAGGGGTGCAAGCGGCCTAAGAATAATTCCAGGTGCTCTATTAGCGTTGCTGTTGAATTCAATATCCCGACTTACTTTAACAATGGTTTATTCAAATTACCTTGCTGGTTAATATACAAGTAAATAAAATTCGAAGTGAATTAAAACAATTGTGTTTTTGTTTATTAAAGTCCGTCGGTAATGAATGGGGTTAATATATCAGTTTATAGAAATATGATTATCTTAAGTTACTGATTATCAAATTTACCTGTATCTAGCATTCAATTTGTAATTGATCATATAAACAGATACATTGACAAGCTATTTTTGCTGGAGGATTTTATAAAAAATGAGAATTCCCGTAAGTCTTTGGAGTACAGGCCCGATTCATCCCGGGTGGTGGCCAGATATTTTATGAACGGAGATGAAAGGGCAGCGCAAATGATCAACCGGCTAATGGAAATTCCTGATAAGGATGTGCACGTCATGCTCATTAAAACCTTGAGGAAATTTGCACGCCGTCACCGCAATATTTCAGAAGTTTTAATCCGTCACTGCCATAAACTTGCTAACATTTTTACCGCACAGGGATTTTCAATAGAAGAGCTTTCTGATGAACGTAAAATGTTAATTGGCTCTTATTTTACTATGGAATTCTCTATTGAATCCGCTGCTTTTTTCAACCCCTCGGTAGTGGAGGACCCAGTTCAGGATGGATTGAGTGATGGAGCAAAAAGGATAATTATAAGTTTTAGAGCCACTGGAGAAGGACATATTTCATCGATGGTCTTTCGTCGTGCGGTAATCGATAAGAATGGGGATATTGAGGCCATGCCTATCGGAGACCA
>QIEB01000675.1 GCA_003229495.1 Flammeovirgaceae bacterium | reverse complement strand
CCAACCCCTTGGTGATCATGGTATTGCTGTCCGCCATAAAATTAATGGTTCCATGATGGTAATTGGCCACTAACCAGACTTTACTTTGGCATCCTTTCACAATATTCTCTTCAATCCTGAATTCATCCGACATTGGATTAATTTTTTTTCCCAAGTCAATCAGATACTCTACACACATGTCCAGGTCACCCTGAAGATGGGAGAATTCTTCGATGATTTCATCCTGTATGTCGTTAATACTCTTCAGCTCCTCAATTTTTTTACGATTGATTCCAGTGATTCAACCAGGGTGTCAATTTCTTCAATGGTATTGTAAATGGCAAATGAAACTCTGACAGTTCCTTCCAAACCATAACACTCCATCAAGGGTTGAGTACAATGATGTCCTGTTCTAACTGCGATGCCTTTGGCGTCTAACATAACGCCCAGGTCGAAATGATGAATCCCTTCCAACACAAACGATATTACTCCTACTTTGTGGGGGGCTACACCAATGGGCCTGAGGCCATCGATGCCTGCAAGCTCTTTGCTGGCATGAGCTAATAATAGATTCTCGTGATTAAGAATAGTCTTTTTCCCGATGCCGTCGATAAATTCTATGGCAGTTTTAAATGCCACAACGTCGGCGATATTTGGGGTGCCAGCTTCGAATTTATGAGGTATATCATTGTAAGTTGTTTGCTCGAATGAAACCTCCTTTATCATTTCTCCACCCCCTTGGTAAGGTGGCATTTCTTCCAACCAATTCCTTTTTCCATATAGAATCCCCACACCAGTAGGTCCGTACATTTTGTGCGAGGAGAAAGCATAGAAGTCACAATCAAGGTCTTGAACGTCAATATTTAAATGGGCCGCAGCCTGCGCACCGTCTACCACCATAATAGCGCCAACCTGATGGGCTTTTGCGCAGATTGCTTTAATAGGGTTAATTGTTCCCAAGGAATTCGAAGCGTGCACCACGGAGACAATTTTAGTCCGCTCACTTAGCATTGATTCCAGTGTGTCCCATTTTACTTCCCCATTGTCCAATAATGGAAGTACTTTCAGATCGAGTCCTTTTTCTTCACACAACATTTGCCAGGGAACAATATTGCTGTGGTGCTCCATATTGGTGATGAGGATTTCATCACCGGGTACTAAGAACTTTCTTCCAAAGGTGGAAGCAATCAAATTAATCCCCTCAGAGGTGCCTTTAGTAAAAATAATTTCCTCTGCTTCAGCAGCGTTAATAAAGGTCCCGGCAGCTTTACGACTATTTTCATAGGCTTCGGTGGCACGTTCTGCCAGCGTATGCAGCCCCCTATGTATATTAGCATGATCGTTGGTATAGTAGTATTCCAGTGCTTTTATTACTGAAACAGGCTTTTGATTACTAGCTGCGTTGTCCAGATAAATCAGGGGTTTCCCATTCACCTTCTGATGAAGAATGGGAAACTGCGCTCTTATTTTTGTCAGATCGCATAACAGAGCACTTTCTTGATCAATGGTGTTCATGATTTATCATAATGGAGCATGTCAGCAATTACTTTTTCCAAATAGTCCTTAAGCACTGGTAATGATATGTGCTCCAGGAATTCAGTGGCAAAAGCATACAAAAGCAGTCCTTTTGCCTGTTGTTTGTCCAATCCCCGAGATCTCAGGTAAAATACCTGATCGCTATCGATCTGGCCGGTGGTAGCCCCATGAGAGCATTTCACATCATCCGCCCAAATCTCCAATTGGGGTTTGGTATTCATGCTTGCTTTGTCGGACAACAGCAGGTTTTTATTGGATTGGAAAGCATTGGTTTTTTGAGCATCCGGCTGTACAAAAATCTTTCCATTGAACACTCCGGTACCAGAGTCATCAATAATTCCCTTATATAGTTCGTTACTGTAAGAATTGGCAATTCTGTGATCGACCACAGTATGGTTATCAACGTGATCATTCCCTTTTATAAGATAAAGTCCGTTTATATGGGATTCGCAATGTTCACCGTTGATGGTGATATTGAGATTGTTTCGGATAATAGTGCCACCGGTAGTAACTGTGGTACAATGTAACTGGCTGTTGTTTTCTTGATGTAAATGGGTGTTATCTACAATAATAGCTCCCGAACATTTAGATTGGATCTTATGGAAATACAATTGAGCACCTTCTTCAAGGAAGACTTCACTAACTGCATTATAAAAGGTTGATTGATTTGATTTTAAGTTTATATTAATCTCAACCAAAGTGGCCCTGGAGTTTTCCCCTGCCACCAGCAAATGACGGGTTTGGGTATAAGTAGGTCCGGATTGGCCATCAGACAAATGATAGATTATTAGAGGTTCGTCCAGGGTAGTGTCTTTAGCAATCTTGACTAATGAACCATGTTTAAAAAAAGCAGTATTTAGAGCAGCAAAAGCATCTGATTGGTAATTTGTCAGAGTGGCCAGGTACTTTCTTACTTCGCGCTGGCGGGCGTGATCAAGACTATCAAGTTGCTCAATCACCAACCCTTTAGGAGTGTCTTCAGACCGATAAGCGAGTTTGCCATTCCAGTAAACCAGCAGGTGCCCGTCCAACTCTGGAATCAGATGTTCGTTAAACGGAGGAATTACCCCAGCTTCTGCCGGTTGCACAGGGTCCAGTTTTAGAGACTTTAGCAAGACTTTGGTGAGGGGCGTATATTTGTATTCTTCGTTTTTAGCTAGTGGAAAGCCCTGTGCTGCAAAAGCTTCTATAGCTTCACGACGCAAATTACTGATCTCTGCTGGTTGACTGCCATTTAAAGTTTTACTGAAGTCCCCAAATTTGTTGGTGAAATGGTCACGTAACTCTTTTTCTGTAATGCTCATGATTTTACACCCTCGGTTGAACTAAGTAATAACGTTCTCATTTTCTTTGATCCAGTCATACCCTCTCTCTTCAAGTTCCAGGGCCAACTCTTTGGTACCAGACTTAACGATCCTTCCATTATACAATACGTGCACAAAGTCTGGCACAATATAATCTAGTAGTCTTTGATAGTGTGTAACCACTATAATAGCATTGTCTTTTTTTCTAAGCGTATTTACACCATTAGCCACAATTCTCAAAGCATCAATATCCAGCCCGGAATCGGTTTCATCCAGAATCGCTAATCGTGGTTCCAAAATTGCCATTTGGAATATTTCGTTACGTTTTTTCTCCCCCCCAGAGTATCCGTCGTTCAAAGATCTACTTAGTAAACTTTCATCAATCTCCACTAATTTCATTTTCTCCCTTATCAACTTCAGGAATGTAACAGCATCCAGCGAATCCTGACCTCGGTATTCCCGGATCTTGTTTACTGCAGTTTTCAGAAAGTTAGTAGTACTTACTCCCGGAATTTCAACAGGGTATTGAAACGCCAGAAATAACCCCTCTCTGGCCCGTTTTTCCGGAGGCATTTCAAGCAAATTTTTATCCAGAAACGAGACCTTCCCTGAAATAATATAAGAGTCTCTTCCCGCCAATATGGAAGCAAAAGTACTTTTGCCAGATCCGTTAGGACCCATAATAGCATGTACTTCACCGGCGTTAACTTGTAAATTAACACCGTTTAAGATTTGATTGCCTCCGATAGAGGCTATTAAATTATCTACTTTTAGCATTTATGTAAAGATTAACAAATGATGTGTGCATTGAATTACCCTACACTGCCTTCCAGTGTTAAGGCAAGAAGTTTTTGTGCTTCTACAGCGAATTCCATGGGTAATTGATTTAACACCTCCTTGCAATAACCATTTACGATAAGCGCTACTGCATCTTCAGTATCTATCCCTCGTTGGTTACAATAAAAGATCTGATCATCACCAATTTTGGAAGTGGTTGCCTCATGCTCAATTTGTGCAGTGCTGTTGCCCGTTTCTATATAAGGAAAGGTATGGGCACCACATTTATCACCCATCAGCAGCGAATCACATTGGGAGAAATTTCTTGAGTTTTCAGCCCTTGGCATTACCCGAACCAATCCCCGGTAGCTGTTTTGGCTCCTACCAGCGGAAACCCCTTTGGATACGATTCGGCTTTTAGTGTTTTTGCCAATATGGATCATTTTAGTTCCGGTATCGGCTTGCTGCAGATTGTTGGTTACGGCCACAGAATAAAATTCTCCTATGGAGTGATCACCTTTTAAAATGCAACTAGGGTATTTCCAGGTAATGGCGGAACCGGTTTCAACCTGAGTCCAGGATATCTTAGACCCAGATCCGTGACATAGACCCCGTTTAGTAACAAAGTTGTAAATGCCGCCCACTCCATCTTTATTTCCCGGATACCAGTTTTGAATAGTTGAATATTTAACTACAGCATTTTTAGCGGCGTGAATTTCTACAATAGCCGCATGCAGCTGATTTTCATCACGCATAGGAGCAGTACAACCCTCCAGATAGCTCACATAAGATCCTTCATCTGCTATGATCAGGGTTCTTTCAAATTGTCCGGTATTGGCAGCATTGATCCTGAAATATGTAGAAAGCTCCATGGGGCAACGTACTCCTTTGGGAATATAGCAGAATGAACCATCTGAAAATACCGCCGAGTTTAACGCAGCAAAGTAGTTGTCATTCACAGGTACTATAGATCCCATGTATTTTCTAACCAGTGCCGGGTGGTTCTGGACAGCTTCACTGAAAGAACAGAAAATGATACCCAATTCAGCCAGTTTATCTTTAAAAGTGGTGGCTACCGAAACGCTATCTAAAACAGCATCAACCGCCACCCCAGTCAATCGCTTTTGCTCATCCAAAGAAATACCCAGTTTCTCAAAGGTCCGTCTTA
>QIEB01000090.1 GCA_003229495.1 Flammeovirgaceae bacterium | reverse complement strand
CTGCTAAAAGCTATTCGAATATTCTTGGTGCTAATGACCGGGTAAATCTGGCGGTGGCTGGTCTGAATGGACGAGGTAAGGCCCACCTCAGCGCCATGAGGAATTTTGGAACAAAGGTCCGGGTGGTGGCACTATGCGATGTTGATAATAGAGTCTTTGGTAAGGTAATAAGCGACTATTCGGATTTTCTGGACAAGAATGTTACCACTTACGAAGATATAAGAGAAGTTCTGGAGGACAAGAATGTAGATGCGTTGACTATAGCTACTCCTGATCACTGGCATGCGCCCATGGCCATAATGGGTATGCAGTCAGGGAAGCACGTATTTTTAGAGAAGCCCTGTTGTCATAACCCCGCGGAAGGAGATATGCTGGTTGAGGTTCAAAGACAAACCGGGATGAAATTGCAGATTGGCAATCAACAGCGGTCTTCCCGCACCTCCAATAAGATAATTGGAGAAATTAAAGAGGGGGTGATTGGCAAGCCAAGTTATGCAAAAGCCTGGTACGCAAATACCAGGGGAAGCATTGGAATCGGTAAAATCACCGAAGTTCCTGATTGGCTAAACTGGGAAATGTGGCAGGGGCCAGCACCAAGAAAACCCTACAAAGACAATATTGTCCATTATAACTGGCATTGGTTTTGGAATTGGGGTACCGGTGAGATCAATAACAATGGACTGCATGAATTGGACGTGTGTCGATGGGCATTAGGTGTTGACATACCAAACCATGTGGCCTCTTCGGGAGGGCGCTACCATTTCAATGATGACTGGGAGTTTTATGACACTCAAGTTGCAAGTTTTCAATTTGACGACGATAAAATGATCACCTGGGAAGGCCGGAGTTGTAATGGGTACCCGTTCAACAATAGAAGCAGGGGAGCGAGTATACACGGTGATAATGGTACTGTTTTACTAGACCGTGGTGGGTTTGAACTTTACGATAAGTCGGGTAAACTTATTAGGGAAGAAAAAGAAAAGGGAACAAATGCTTCTTCCTCTCAAGACCTTTTGGGAATTGGCGGTTTGGACAATTTGCACATGCTCAACTTCATTCAGGCAATTCAGCAGGATGAAGCACTTAATTCACCAATCGAAGAAGGTACAAAAAGTAATTTATTATGTCATCTTGGTAACATGTCTCAAAAAGTAGCACGTGAATTGAGGATTGACACCAGCTCTGGAAAGCCAATTGACGATGAAGCCATGAAATTGTGGTCCAGGTCTTACCAAGAGGGGTGGGGGCCTAAAGTTTAGGTGGCGGTGGTGTCAGATCCTTTATTTGACCTGTCAGGCAAAACGGCGGTAATAACCGGGGCTGGCGGGGTTCTTTGCTCGGAGATAGCACGGGTCCTGGCGGATCGTGGAGTTAAGGTGGCATTGCTCGGACGTACCTTGAAAAATGTTCAGCTAGTAGCCGATAATATTAAGCAGCAGGGAGGTGAAGCCAAAGCATTTCAATGCGATGTGCTTGACGAGGATAATCTACAATCTGTTAGGGAACAGGTTAGTGAGGACCTTGGCAATTGTGACATTCTGATCAATGGGGCAGGAGGAAATCATCCCGAGGCCACCACAGAAACCCCGGTATTTGACAACGTCAATGAAAAAGTCCGTACGTTTTTTGACCTGCCAAAATCTGCATTCCAACAAACTTTTGAGCTGAATTTAATCGGTACTCTGTTACCCGTGAAGGTCTTTGCCCTAGATATGGTAAAGAAAGAGGGGTCGGTGGTGATTAACGTTTCTTCTATGAGTGCCCTTAAGCCCCTTACCAAAGTACCTGCCTACAGTGGGGCCAAAGCTGCTGTAAATAACCTGACCCAATGGTTAGCTATATATTTTGCTCCTGCAAAAATGCGGGTCAATGCCATTGCTCCGGGATTTTTCTTAACTAAGCAGAACAAGAAATTGCTAACCACCGAGGACGGAGCACTTACGCCCAGGGCCGTTCAAATTATTGATCACACACCGATGGGTCGTTTTGGACAGCCAGATGATTTGACAGGAACTGTGGTCTGGTTGTGTAGTGAAGCATCCAGGTTTGTCACTGGTGTGGTGGTGCCCATAGACGGGGGCTTTAATGCTTTTGGTGGGGTTTAAAGATCATACTTAATATGTCAGGTTTTATACACGAGGACTTTTTGCTTTCAACCGAATCTTCTCAACGGCTATATCATGAGTTCGCTGCCGATATGCCGATCATTGACTATCACAATCATCTAAATCCGGAACAGCTGGCCAGCAATCACCAGTTTGAAAACATAACGAAAGTTTGGTTGGCAGGGGACCACTATAAATGGCGAGCTATGCGTGCTAATGGAGTAGATGAAAAGTATATCACTGGCTCCGCTACGCCGGTGGACAAGTTTGCCAAATGGGCGGAAACCGTGCCTTATATGCTGGGTAATCCACTGTATCATTGGACCCATTTGGAGTTGTTTCGCTATTTTCAAATCGACGAACTACTTAATGTCGATAATGCAAATCAGGTTTTTAATCACTGCAATGAATTACTGCAGCAGGATGATTATCTGGCCCGCAATTTGGTGGCTAACAAAAATGTAGAAGTTCTTTGCACCACGGACGACCCTGCCGATCATCTGAATTTTCACCAGCAACTGAAAAAAGCTCAGAATGACATTAGGGTACTCCCAACTTTCAGGCCAGACAACATGTGCATGGTGCAGCGGTCGGATTATCGGGCATATATTCTCAAATTGTCCGAAACTGGTAATCATCAGATTAATACTTTTCAGGATTTGTTGGATACAGCCAAACAGAGAATTGAAGATTTCCATTTGCAAGGTTGCCGGTTGTCAGACCATGGTTTGTCGTACCTGCCTAATGTTGATCACAACCAGTCAGATAGCAGCAGAATTTTTGATAAAGTAATGGACGGGAAAACCGCCAGCAATCAGGAAGCAGATGTGTTCTTGATCACAGTGCTTCATCATTTGTGCCAATGGTATGCAGATAAGGGTTGGACCCAACAATTTCATCTAGGCGCTATACGAAATACCAATACCAGACTATTGGACCTGATAGGTGCTGATGTTGGTGTTGATTCGATGGGAGATTGGGAACAGATGCCAGGGCTTGCACGGTTTTTAGACCAACTGAACATTAAGGAGAAACTGGCAAAAACAATTTTGTACAATAACAATCCGCGGGACAATGCATCTTTTGCAACCATGATGGCAAATTTCAATGAACACCCAACCCCAGGGAAAATGCAATTCGGTGCGTCCTGGTGGTTTCTTGACCAGTATCATGGAATCGTGGCCCAGCTACAAGACTTGTCCAACTTTGGTTTGTTGTCAAGATTTGTGGGTATGATCACCGACTCCAGGAGTTTCTTGTCCTTTCCGAGACATGAGTATTTTCGCCGGGTTCTTTGTGATGAACTAGGTAAAGAAATGGTGGCCGGACGATTGCCTGAAGACATAGATATGGTAGGGTCTATGGTTAAGAACATCTGCTATTTCAATGCTAAGAACTATTTCAACTTTGAATAAACTTAGTAAAATTATTGCAGTGGTCTCCATTGCTTGTCTTTGGAGCTGTCAATCTCATAAAAGGGAGGTGATCACTTTGGCCCACGGACTGGACCAACAGCATTCAGTTCATAAGGCCATGTTAAAGCTTGGCGAAGTGTTGTATGAAAAGTCCGGGGGTACCATGGAAGTGAGGGTTTATCCCAGCCAGCAACTGGGGAATGAGCGTGAGCTATTGGAATTGCTGCAGTTGGGGAGTGTAGACATCACCAAGGTTTCCGCAGCAGTAATGGAGAATTTTGTTCCAGAGTATAAGGTATTCAGTTTACCTTATGTATTTATCGATAAGGAGCATGCGTTTACGGTACTTGATGGAGAAGTGGGGCAGCGGATTTTGAAGTCCGGGGAAAAGGTAAAATTACATGGACTGGGGTATTATGATTCAGGAAGCAGAAGTTTTTATACCAAGTCGAAACCAGTGAACCAACCATCTGATCTGGAGGGAATGAAGATTAGGGTTCAGGAAAGCATAACAGCCATGGCCATGGTGGAGGCAATGGGTGGCGCTCCTACGCCAATTGCTTTTGGGGAGTTGTATACGGCGTTACAGGCGGGAGTGGTGGATGGTGCGGAGAATAACCCTCCATCATTTTATTTAACCCGGCACTATGAAGTATGTCGATACTATTCACTTAACGAGCACAGCAGAGTGCCTGACGTGCTACTCATGAGCGCACATACCTGGGATCGCCTAAGCCTTGAGGAAAAAGAGTGGGTAGAGGAAGCGGTAAAAGCATCTGTTGATTTTCAAAGAGTATTGTGGGAGCAATCGGAACAAGAGGCCTTGAAAGCGGTGATAGAACACGGTGTTACCGTTAGTTACCCGGAAAAATCAAAATTTGAAAAAAGAGTGGAAAGTCTCAAGGAAACCTATCAGCAGGATCCATTAATTTATGGACTATTGGAAGATATTAGAAAACTAAAACCATGAGAGAACGACTTATTATATGGTTAGAAAAGACCCTGGCATTATTGATGACCCTATTGGTTTTGGATGTTATCTGGCAGGTGATTACCCGGTTCATACTAAACAATCCAAGTTCATTTACAGATGAGTTGGCCCGTTTCCTGTTGATTTGGCTGGGGTTATTAGGAGCGGCTTTGGTATCAGGTCATAGGATGCATCTGGCCATAGATTTGCTGAGTGACCGGTTACGCAATCCCCGATCCCAAAAATATCTAGCCATATTTATCGAGGCTGTAGTGTTGGTTACTTCCCTGTCAATAATGGTTTTTGGGGG
>QIEB01000127.1 GCA_003229495.1 Flammeovirgaceae bacterium | reverse complement strand
AAACTGGCATTCTGATCCGGTAACTCCGCTGACACCTCTGAATCCAATAGTATTGTTACCGTCTTAAACAGAACCTGGTCCCTGAAAACATTGCAAACCCGTGCAATTTCTGAAAATTGAGTACTGGAGCAGCCTGTCTGGACAAAGCTGAAAACCACAAACTTACCGTCAACATCCGGGCAGTTCCAAAGCTGACAGGGTCCATTATTAATGAATTCATCAATCAAATGAGGTTTTGGGTCTTTGGCACACCCCGGAATGGGGTCCGGAATCCCGTTTTCATAAAACACGGGTATATTATATACGTTCTCTCCGAAACCTTGAAGGAATAAATAAAAGGCTACCGGCATACCCAATAATAAAAGGAGCAATAGCGCCTTGATCCACCTTGCAGGCATTTAGTATCTCACCATAAAGAGTGCCTCTCCTTCAATTAATAGTGCGAGCAACAGCCAAATAATAAAAAGTGTAGGCACAAGAATTGACCAAATCAATACTTTTACCTCATACTTTAAGTGCATGAATTCACTTACAATATAAAATGCTTTTACCAGGGTAAGCCCTACAAATAAGGATGTCCGCAGCGCTGAAGACTCCATAGTAAAGGCAATGACAAACTCTATGGTGGTAATAACGCCTAAAACTAGTGCCGTTCGCCATATTTTCCTGATTCTATCCTTATCGGGTGGGGCAACAACTATTGGATTTGTTTCTTCTAAAGCCATATATCTATTCTTTTAAATTTTAGACCAAATAGTAGAAAGTAAATACAAACACCCATACCAAATCAACGAAGTGCCAGTACAGACCAACTTTTTCTACCATTTCGTAATGACCTCTTTTGTCATAAAGGCCAACAACTACATTGAAAAATATAACTATATTCAACAACACCCCGCTTAAAACATGTGTGCCATGAAATCCAGTGATGAAAAAGAACAAGTCCGCAAAAGGTGGCGGACCATATTGGTTCTGAACCAGATTGGCACCAAAGAATGTTGTTCCCTCTGCTACCATTGGGCCTTCGTGAGCTCCATGAATGAAATGTGACCACTCCCATGCCTGACAACTGAGGAAAGCTATGCCGCCCAAAATGGTCCATAGCATCCATTTTTCAACCGCTAAGCGGTCCATCCGGTGTCCTGCTTCCACCGCCAAGACCATGGTAACACTACTCATTATCAGGATAAAGGTCATTATACCCACAAAGATCAGTGGGGCTGAAATATGTAAGAATGGCAGCGCTTCGAATACTTTTTCCGGTATGGGCCACCATTGATCCGGTGAAAAAACGAAATCAGCGGGGTTGCCTTCAAATGCCGGGTAACTATAGCGAATAAGACCATAGGTTATCAGGAGGGCCGAAAAAGTAAAGGCATCAGATAGCAGGAAAAACCACATCATTAGTTTACCGTAGGTGATTTTAAAAGGCGATACACCACCTGCCCAAAGTCCTCTTTTCGGAGTATCAATCACTGATTCTGTAGCAGACATAAGAAATCTTTAATGGTAAAATACTAAAAATATAAATAGGTACACCCACAGTGCACCCAGGAAGTGCCAATAGGTGGTACACATCTCCATACGCACTAAATTCTTGGAATGTACTTTATTTTTCAAAACAGAAATCATGACTATAATCAGGAACACTATTCCTGACACCAAATGGATAGCATGCAGTCCACTCAGAACATAGATAAATGACCCTCCCGGATTGCCCACAAAATACACGTCCATCGATACCAGCTGACCCCAAGAAAGCCATTGCCCCACCAGGAACACCAGGCCAAGTACAATAGTCAATGCCAGCAAAATCCTTAGCTTTATGAACTGATCCTGTTTGGCTGCAAAATATCCCCACTGCAGCAACCCGCTACTGGTAATGATCACCGCAGTAGTAAACCAGAACATTGACGGTAAATTATAGTCAAGCCAGCTACCCTCTCCTTGTTTTACAATAAAAGCACTGGTCAAGGAGGCGAATATCATAATGATACTTACTAAAAACAACCATAAGGCGAATTTGTGAGGGTGTACCGAAAAAGGTCTAACCGGATTTTCTACTAATCTTATATTCGTTCCCATATCCTATGTTTTATCTAAGATAAATGCTATCTGCACCACCGGAAGGTAAATAAATGATCCGAACATAATTTTCAATGCTGATTTTCTGGGTGTTTTTCCCTCTGACAGGCAGTCCCTCATCAACAGTAATGTCTGTGTTAAAAATAATACCCCACAGATGGTCGCCACCAGGGCCGAATTGATCCCGGTTATTCCAAATTTGGCCGGCAACAATCCCATCGGTAATAAAAACAGCGTATATATCATTATTTGAATAGCTGTTTGAAAGTCTTTCTTGCCTCCAGCGGGCAATAACCTAAACCCTGCTTTTTTATAATCTTCGTGTGACACCCAGGCAATAGCCCAGAAGTGTGGAAACTGCCAAATAAACTGGATTCCGAACAGAACCAATGCTTCATAACTAATGGTACCAGTAGCTGCGATCCAGCCTAGTAATGGAGGCAGCGCACCTGGTATTGCACCTACAAATACTGCTATCGGCCCTACTCTTTTCAAAGGAGTATAGACGAAACTGTATAACAGCAAGGATAGCAAAGACAATATCACTGTCAATGGATTGGTGAACTCGACCAACAACATTAACCCAACCAGTCCTGAAATTGCTGCCACCCAATTGGCTTCCATCAATTTTATCCTATGTGATGGAAGAGGGCGATCTTGTGTGCGGGTCATTAGCCGGTCAAGGTCCTTCTCCAAAATCTGGTTTATGGTTACTGACGCGCCTGAAACTAAAAAACCTCCCAATCCCAACATCAGAATAGATGTCCAATTGATTGCTCCCGGGCTGCCCAATACATATCCGAAAATTGAGCTGAATGCTACCAGAAAGGATAACCTTGGTTTCAATAATTCACTGTAAGATCTAAGCCGCTGATAGGCAAACCCAAACAAACCAACCTCATGAACTGTTTGACCGATCATATTCTCTGCAAGCTTATAGTTTTCAGATATAGCCAAAATTGCAGGCCCAATATTAAAAGTGCAGCCATCAGATGTAGGGGCTGTGCCCATGCTGGAATACCAAAATAAGCCATGTACACTCCTAGAAAGATCTCCATGAAAATGAACCACAATAGTAATCTTGCCATGAACTGAAGTGCAGGGTGCCCTGTCCGCTTCAACAGGACATACAAATATCCACAGGTTGCCAGTATTACCAATGAGAATGAACGATGCACGTAAAATGTGCTTCCAAGGCTATTCACCCACTGATTCCTGCCCTCTAGTCCCAGTTGCTGTGCTACCACATCAATTGCCTCTCTAACCTGAGTGCCCACAGCAATTTGAATAAAAAACAATATCATGGATATAATCAAAATCACCCTTATGGGTTTAACACTGATCTTGCCAGATACTTCGATTCTTTGGTAAAGACCCTGGTGGAGTATATATATAAGAAGGCAGATCAATAGCGCCGCCAGTACCATATGAAATGTCAATATGCCTGGGAGCAGGTTAGTTGAAACCACTAATGATCCAATCCATCCCTGAATTACCACTAATAGGAAGGCGGCGATACTACCATAAAAAATAGCCGGTTGCTTTTTTCTAAATTCAAAAGATGCCACCGCCATAACCGTTACCAGCAGACCTACTGTTACGCCCAGTAAACGATTTATATACTCTGTCCAGGTCTTGATTTTGTTAAATTCAGCTTCAGGAGTTGCAATACTTTCCGCCCGGAGTGCTTCGGCCGGTCCATTAAGACCAAAGAATTCCAAATAACCTGCCAAACGATAATTCTTATCCACCCGAATCTGAGCAAAAGCTTCTTGATAATCAGCAGGAAGCTGTGCTTCAGAGGTCGGTGGCACCCAACTACCAAAACATTTAGGCCAATCAGGACAACCCATGCCTGCCCCCGTACTTCTAACTATTCCGCCCACCAATATCAAAAGATACACTGTTATTATGGTTACGATTACTGACCTGTTAAACTTCGTTTTGTTATTGCGATTCGCTTTCATCAATGACTATACCCTCATCTTCCTTCTCCAGTGCAATCAGATCATTTTCGTGGGGCAAGTTGCTTTCCATGGTTTGTGAAAACGGCACATACTGTGGAATAAAGTCCTCTTCTGCTCCCGGTTTACTGTAGTCATACGGCCAGCGGTAAACTGTTGGTATAGCTCCGGGCCAATTTCCATGCTCAGGATGTATAGGGGTGGTCCATTCCAAGGTATTGGAATGCCAAGGATTGGCTGGCGCTATCCGACCTTTGAACATACTGTAGAAGAAATTGAACAGGAAAATAAATTGCGCGGCCATAACTACCAAAGCTGCAATGGTAACAAAAGTATTAAGATCAGCAAAGGTATTGAATACATCAAAATTGGTCCAACTATAATATCTTCTTGGAAAACCTGCTATGCCAATGTAGTGCAATGGGAAGAAAATTAAATATACTCCAACAAAGGTCAGCCAGAAGTGTAAATAGCCCAATTTAGCGTCCATCATACGTCCAAACATTTTAGGGAACCAATGATACACACCTGCCAGCATCCCAAAGAAAGAAGCACTGCCCATCACCAGGTGGAAGTGGGCCACTATAAAGTAGGTATCGTGCAACTGAATATCGATAGCGGAATTACCGAGAAGACACCAGACCAATTGAGAAGAGCATTCCGGGGGTAAATCTTATGTTAGCTCTCCAGAGAGTAGCCAGGTAGTTAAAAACCTTAACAGCGCTGGGGACGGCAATGATCAGGGTAAGGATCATAAAGATTGATCCTAAAAAAGGATTCATACCGGTCACAAACATATGGTGCGCCCAGACCACAAAACTTAAAACAGCAATTCCAAGCAGAGACCCTACCATAGCCCGATAACCAAAAATGGGTTTACGACTATTGGTGGAAATAATTTCGGAAGTAATTCCCAGTCCCGGCAACATCACTATGTATACTTCAGGGTGCCCAAGAAACCAGA
>QIEB01000681.1 GCA_003229495.1 Flammeovirgaceae bacterium | reverse complement strand
TCAAAAACGAAAATGGGAAAATCGATAGCTACTTCTCAATCTCAAATAGTAAAGGATGGTGGAACCGAATTGAAGCAGCAGACCTTGACAATGATGGAGATATGGATTTCGTGGTGGGCAACTGGGGACTAAACACAAAATTTAAAGCTTCTTCATCCAAGCCGTTGTCCATGTGTGTTAATGATTTCGACAACAATGGCAAGAGTGAATTTATAATCAACTGGTACCCACCGCTGGACTACCGGGCCTACCCATTCGCTACAAAAATGGAGTTAACCACCCAGTTACCAGGTTTGCGTAAAATAATTTCAAAATATGAGGACTATGCCCTAATGACTTATGATTCTCTCTTTTCCTCTGCACTTAGAGCAAGCGCTATTGTTTATGGGGCAAATTACCTGGAGAGTGCGGTATTGTGGAATCTAGGAGGCAACCAATTTGAACTATCTGCCTTACCATTGGAAGCTCAGGTTTCACCGGTTTTTGGAATTATCGCTGATGATCTGGATAGTGATGGACACCAGGACATTTGGCTTGGTGGCAATTTCTATGCATTGAAACCCCAGGTAGGCAGGCATGATGCCAGCAGAGGCGTATTCCTTCAAGGTAGCTCTGACGGGAACTTTACTCAGTTGCCCCCTAATACCTCTGGTTTATACGTGAAAGGAGAAGTAAGGGATGCAGTGGTAATTAAAACTAATGGTTCCAATAGAATATTAGTGGCCAGGAACAATGATACTGCCTTGCTATTTGAAAAGTCAGCTGAATAGTAATGGGTGATGAGTAAAAATCTCAAATCGCACTCAATCAGTCCTTCAATCCCTACGTCATTAAAAAAGCCCCATCCGTTAGGATAAGGGCTTTAAAATAGACTAATCTATTTTATTATTAACTAAACCGAATTAATTTCCTCCTGCCCACCATACTCTGGTAGTATACAAATCAGGAGAGGTAGATCCGTTTTGGAAATTAGGATTTCCTGCAATCTCTCCCTGAGGATACCTTATTCTTTGTGGAATAGTTCCAGCGGTTTCGTTTCCCGGGTAATTGGTAGGAATCAAAACCGGAAATTCAGTCCTTCTCCAGGTATTAAAGAGTTCCATCCAATTGAGGAACAGGCTTACCCACATTTGCTCACCAATCATTTCTTCCGGATCCCTGGACCCGTAAGGATAGGTAGCCAGATAGGTATTTACCTGGTCATCTGTAATCACCATTGATGGATCGTACATGGTATACATCTGCATAGCGGCCTTGACACCAGCCTCATAGTGCACTTGTGCATCAGTAGCGCCACCTATGCCGCGCTCTGCAGCTTCGGCCAGATTAAAATGTACTTCAGCCGCATTCAGTAATATGTTAGATTCATCATCCTGGAAAAACAGAGGATTTGCTTTAGAGTAGGTGGCATCCTGATCAACGGGGAAACCTTCAAACTCTTCCAGCATATTGTTATCAAGTCCATTGGGCATGCCCTTTTGGTTTAGTGGATCACCTCCTCCCGGGTAAAGAATCCACTCGTCGGGGCTAGGCCAATCGGCAATACCTCCGCTAATGATCATTAACCTGGGATCATCATCCGAGATGTCGTCAGGATCGGTACCCTTAAGAAAGTCGATCAGCGTTTTGGCTAAAATTGTGGTCTCACCGCCATCACCGGGGGCCACCGTTCTGGAAAGTCCATTTTGATTTTGCCACTCACTGGGGCCCAGGTCGTGAGGTATCACCATGTTTTCCTCATTAGCAATAATAAGGCCACCGGCAATGGCCTTTGCCACAAAATCATTGGCCATTCCAGCATCTACGTTAGAAACACGCATGGCGGCACGAAGCATAATAGAATATCCTAACTTTTTCCACTTGGCGATATCTCCACCGTAGATAATGTCAGAATTTCCGAAACCTTCATCGAGACCTGAAACATTCAGCTGCCCAGTTGCTTCCTCCAATTCTCTTAGCAGATCGGGATATATGGAACTCTGAGTATCGTATACGGGGAAAAATATGGCCTCCTCCGAGTTTGCTTGTCCAGATTCGAAATATGGTATGTTGCCATATTGGTCAGTTACTCTTTGTAACATAAACGCCCGCAGTATCCTGGTAGCTTGTCTCAAATTGTTTTTATTCCCTTCGTCGTAGCCACCAGGGCCAGTCTGTTTTATAATATCTGCCATGTTACGTAAAGTAGTATATGAGGCGTTAAACAGTGCATCCGCCGTTTCAAACTCATGCACATACTTGTCGCCCTGCATACTGAGACCTGTAGAAGCAAAGTGTTGCATAGCCATGGCGCAGAAACGAAGATTCGTTCTCCAACTTAAGAATCGATTGCTGCTTCCATCAGATAACTCCAATGCAGCACGAGTAAACAGGAAGTTTTGATCAATCTCATTAACCGCCTGTGGGTTAATGTCAATATCTTGAAAATCCTCATCATTACACCCTGCCATAAGAAAAATTACCATAGGCATGGTGTACAGTACTTTATTTATGAATTTCATTTTTTTCATCATTTTGTTCATTAAAACTTAATGTTCAGATTGAACCCGTAACTTCGAGTTGCCGGCATACCAAAGTAATCCAGCCCCTGTGCATTACTACTGGTATAAGAGGACTCAGGATCGATGTTAGGCACGTTGCTACTTATTATAGCCAAATTTCGACCTACGAAAGAGAGTGACGCACTCTGTAATGGCGTTCTGTCTATCCAACTTCTAGGTATATTGTAGGTCAATACTATCTGTCTTAGCTTGATGAACGAAGCATCATATATCCAATGCTGCTGGTCATTTTCACCGGTCCGACCCCAGAATCTAGGGACTTCACCACCCGTTAGCTGACGGTTGACAGGCTCGAATACTCCGGGAGCGGTTTCAACCACACCATCAATCATAAGTGGTGTTTCTCCGTCACGTCCTATCAACGATTCCTTGGTGTGTCCAGCTTGGGTTAATCTCAGATTGGTTCCGGAGTATATGTCTCCGCCGGACTTGAAATCAACCAGCACGCCCAGAGTGAAATTCTTCCAGCTAAAATCGTTGTTTAGCCCTCCGGTAAAATCAGGTACGCCGTTGCCGATAATTTCGTAATCACCGGTAGTAACCGGAGAGCCTAAAGCATCAAAAACCAACTGCCCATCGGGAGATCGTTTCTGAGTTTGTCCCTTAATTACTCCATAGGGTTCTCCTACCACATGGAAAATTCCCGCAAAACGCGTCCTGGTCTGTTCAACAAACAGTTCGGTCTGCCCTTCGATCAAAGAAACCACTTCACTATTATTTTGGGCGAAGTTCAATGAAACATCCCAGGTAAATTCCCCCCGGATAGGTGTTCCTGTTAACAATACCTCAATACCATTATTGGTTATTTCACCCAGGTTAACGGTGGTGGAATTGAATGCAGAGGCTCTGGATATGTTCGCATTCACGATATCATCAGTGGTCTTCTGATCATAATAGGTAAAGTCAAGTCCCAGGCGATTGTTAAAGAAACGAACATCAAATCCAAACTCCACTTCTTTGGAGGTAAATGGAACCAGTCCGCGGTTAGGCAAATTGGCGCCTGAGGTAAATCCTGCAGTGGGGCTGCCCAGGTGAGAATTACCCAGTGAATAGGTAAGCCTGGTTCTATAGGCCCCAACGGAGTTGGCATTTCCAACTTCTCCCCATGACAATCTGACCTTACCAAAACTTAACCAATCAGGCATGGTCCCGAAAGCATCGGTAAACACAAAACTGGCCCCGACGGAGGGATAGTCTATGCTGTTTTCGCTAGGATCCAATTGCGTAAACCAGTCCCTGCGCCAGGTAGCGGTCACGAATAAGTAGTTTTTCCAGGCTACCTCTCCGGAGGCAAAAATCGAGTTGATGCCACTTTCAGAAAAACCAAATCCAAAGTTACGAATCTCTGCATTGTTGATAGCAGCAAAGAAAGGTACGTTGAATCCGCTTCCTCTGGCCGATATTTGCTCCCAACCGGCACGCTGTCTGTTGCCACCCACGAAAGCGTTTACACTTATGTCTCCGAACTCATCATGGTAACCAACAAGCCACTCCAGGTTGGTCTCCCTTGCCCTGGTTTCGACTTCCTGCATGGATCCACCTGATTGATAGTAAGTACCCTCAGGAGTTAAATTAGTTCTTCTGGAGGTCCACCAGTCCATACCAGCCCTTCCCTGTATGTAAAGAAAATCAGTGATATCATATCGCAAGCGGGCATTGGTAATTATCCGGTCACGAGTGTCTGTATTTTCGAACTGGTAGGCAGTCCAATAAGGGTTTTGCTGCCATAAGTTGGGACTATCCGAGTATTCTTGCCCGGGAGATTTACCAGGACGAACAATGATTCCCATGTCAATCTGATCTTGCTCGTTGGGTACAGCTCCTAGTTTATTAGGGTCTCCTCTGAACATATTCACATTCTGGTCATTGGGGATATAATATAAAGAGAGTACACCATTCCCAGGTGAATCCGAAAGTCTTGGGCGGTTCTTTGCTTCTTCATTAGAATATAGGATAGTGGCATCAAGTGACACTTTATCACCAAATTTTGAATTAGTTGACAAAGAAAGGTTAAACCTGTCAAAGCCGGAATTGGGGACCACCCCGTCGCTTCTTAAATCAGCCACCGAGAACCTGAAACTTTGCTGGGCATTGCCGCCGGTTAAAGCCAGACTGTTGGTCCAGGTACTTCCTGTTTCATAATAACGTTTAAAATTATCGCCCGCATTGGAATATTCCCGGACAACCCCATCCCATTGTAGTACGGGACTGCCGTCAAGTCTGGGACCCCATCCTGAGCGATTCCACCAGCCTTGGGCATTGGCCAAATC
>QIEB01000257.1 GCA_003229495.1 Flammeovirgaceae bacterium | reverse complement strand
CCAAGCGCTAAAATTGCCATATACCAGATAATCCTGAATGTCGTTTGCCAGTTTCAGTGCACCCTTCCAGGTTTGTGGATGCCCTGAAGTTTCTGTCATCCAATTTTGCTTATGGTATTTTGATGTTGCTGCCACCCAGGTTTCTAAGTCATCCCTTCCACCTTTACGGTGAGCGCCAAAGGCCCCATAAAAATTTCTTGTTTCCGGATCATTCATGGTGGGATCGATATGGTAGAGCATTCTGTCAACGAACATCATATCTTCAGGCATTAATATTTTAGAATTAATTCCCTCCTTTTTAAACTTTTTACTCACAGTCTTTAGAGTTTCTTTCAGAAGCCATGGGTTGTAAACACAGGAACGATAGAATTGAACAAAGAGCAATTCATTTTGAAGACCAACCCAATTCAAATCAATGCCGTAATTCTTTTTTGCAAGAATGATCTGAGCTGCGAGATATTCTGCATATTCTTCCAACATATCCGCACGCAGGTAACCGCCCTGAATTGGTGCTCGTGTAGTTTTAAGGTAATCTGGGGGGGACCATGGGGTTGCCATGAAACGCTGCACTCCCCTGTCTTTGAATTTCTGCAAAAGTTTCATAGATTCCTCCAGGCCTTTGCGTCCTATATTATTTTTAAGCCAAAAGCCATCCCAATTGAAATGGTTGGGATCATCATCATCATTTTCCCATTCCAAATGCTCCATTAATGGAATACGGACTATACTAAGTCCAAGATCGTTTACCACCCGGTCAAGAAATTCAGGATCAGAATAGGTCTCTGGAAAATCTTTATAGTTCACCACACAGCTTCCGAACCCTTCAATCGTTTGGTATCTGATATCAATGTCAATTTGAATTCCTTCCTCTCCTGTGGGTTGGTAGGTACTACATGATGTGAATAAGATGACTGCAATGGCCCCAATAATAATTAATGGTAAACGAATAGATATTCGTTTCATATAATGCTAATTGAAAATGGTGGCAATACTAAATGGTTCAAGTAATATCCCGGAGGCAGGATCGAATTGCCCTTTATTAACCACATAATCTCCATCACCAGTGGTTATCAGGTCATATTTACCTGAAGAAGTTAATCCCTCGATTTTTATTACTCTTTGTTGATCAGTATCATTAATGATCACGGCCACAAATTGGTCTGTTCCCGGTTTTCTAAACACAGATGTTCCGACTGAGGGATAAGAGGATGTTGCATCCACTCTTTGATAACCAGGTCTTATATACCTGAAGAAATGTTTGGAGGCATAGTATTTCACTGTTTCCGGGGTTACCTGACCATCCACCAGTAAGTTCTGGACGTCAGGATTTTGATCGCTGAGTTTCCACCAGCACCACATGCTTATGTTGCCATAGTTTAATGCCGCCATAATGCGTTTGGCTGCGATCATAGCACCATTCCAATCAAGTGGATTGGTGGTTTCAGTCATCCAGAGATCTTTTGGCCCTGCTTGCTGGGCAAAGTCCCACATATTTTTCCACTCAACTGCAGTGCCACTGCCCGGCTCAATACCATCTCCGGCATAACTATGAACCGCAACGCTTTGTAACATTGGAGCCACTTCAGGGTCTTGCATGGTTACTGACAAGGTTCTATCCATCCTTTCAAGAAATTTTACAGTTTCTGGCCCGTAAAATTGGTTATCCATGTTAGCAGCTCTGAACTTTGTTACTGTTGTCTTTAGAAGGTCCCGGTATTCCTCTCCTGTCAGCGGGCTCGAACACGTTGGATTATCTACATGAGTAAGCGTAGGTTCATTTTGTATACTGACCCCAAATACTTTACTCCCTGTCTGCTCTTCCACATATTTTACATACGTTACCAGATAATCGGCAAAGTTTTCATATTGTTCAGGTTTTAGAGTTCCTTTACAGGGATCACCATCGTATTCTTTCATCCATTCCGGTGGCGTCCAAACTGTTAAAATCAACTTAAAATCATCTCCATTTTTTTCAATAGCTTCTTTGTATGCCTTATATAAGTAAATACGACCATCGAGTGTCCAGCCTATTTTTTGAGGATTATCATTTTCATTCAGCCTTGAAGGATCAAAAACATTCTTTTCAGGTGAAGGTTGTATGATGATTTCATCACGAAGAACAACCAGACCCAAATCATTTACCATAAGGTCAATAAATTCATCCTTAACAATATTTTCTATGGTTCCGAAATTGTACCAAAGAGGCCTCCAACTTCCGTATCCACCGAATCCAACTATTGTTTGATATGTCTGAGCCGTCTGCACCTCAACATTCACCAAAGGAGAATCTATTTTTATGGTGGTTTCCGTGGTGTTATTTTCACTATCCGTGGCTGTTACGGTAAGGCTGTAGGTCTTTGAGAGATCGTCAAGTGTTATCTCTGTTTGTTCATTACCACTAATTCCCATTTCACTGTCTACTTTGTATTCTAATTTAACAGGGTCATTATCGGCATCCTCTACGTCTACTTTGACCCGGATAATATATGGTTCGATACTGACAATTTCATAAGTCACTGAGACAATTGCGGGTGCGGTATTTGCCGTTTCTGATTGGCATTGAACCATACACAGCAATAATATTCCAAAAATGACCTTGCAAATATTTTTCATGCTTTTAATCTGTTGGCAAAGGCTTAATATACTAAATATTACCAGTTGAATTAAAGAAATTTTTTGAACCTCGAATCTGTCTTGAAATATAAATCCAAATGAATTGGAATCATAAAATAATTTGTATATTTTGAATTCTGAATTCAAAATATCATTTTCGACAGAAATGGCGGAAGCAGAATAAATTCAAAGGTGATATTATTGAAACAGATCAAATGATTAATAAAATAGCATTATGGAATTAATATCTCATGAGCCTGAAGTACTGATTAACAGAGATAAATTGGCAGGAGAAAAAGTGGAAAAAAAAGTCTGTTTGCTCAATCAGATGCAAACTTTATTCCAGCAGCAGCATGAGGTTGCAAAATTGGACCCGTTGTTACCTGTATATGAGGTAGAATCCTATTTGCCCGTTGAAGAGGGCACCAAAGACGGTCTAGGCTTTGCAATTACCACGCTGCTACCAGGCAAGGTAGGAAGCGAGTATTTTATGACCAAAGGGCACTTTCATGCCAACTTGGATAAAGCGGAATTTATGTGGGGAATTAAAGGCGATGGGCTTCTTTTGATGATGGATGCCGGTAGGGATATAAAGGTTGAGAAAGTCTTTCCTGGCAGTTTACATTATGTTCCGGTCAGTATGGCACACAGAACTATCAACACAGGGGATAATCCATTTGTATTTGGTTGCTGCTGGCCAAGTGATACCGGTCACGATTATAAAATGATAAGGGAAAAAGGTTTTGCTGCCAGAGTATTGGAAATTAACGGCAGGCCTGAAATAATTAAAGAATTGTAGCATTGAATAAGCTAGAATCCCAGTTGAAGATTTGACTAGATGCTTGCCTCATTTGAAAAAGAAGATACAAGTTTAATCAAGCCGGTTTATGACAAACTAAAGGCGATGATCCTGAGTGGGGAATTAGCTCCAAAGGAAAAAATTCGCCAGGAAAAAACCGCCAGGAAACTTGGCATAAGTAGGACTCCATTGGTGAAGGCATTGAAACTTTTAGAACAGGAACTTTTAGTTGAAAACCTTCCCAGGAGAGGTATTTATGTCAGGGATATCAGTCTCGACGAAATACTGGAGGCGTTCGAATGCCGTCTTGCAGTTGAATCAACGGCGGCAAGAATGGCGGCAGAAAGAATTTCCGAAAAGCAGGTTAAAGAACTTAAACGCATATTCCCCTCTTTTAGAAAGTCACGAAATATTAATAATATAAAGTACCAGGCAGCGGATGAACTTTTTCACAAAAAAGTCCTTGAAGCAAGCCGAAACCGATACCTCTCCAAAATGTTCATTGTGGGAAATATTCTTAGTAAAACCTACCAGAGGGGATTAATAAGGGAGCCCAGGGAAACACTTCCAGAGCATGAGCAAATTATTGAAGCCATTAGTTCACGCAATCCTGAATTGGCTGAAGAACTGATGAAAAGTCACATTCAGAAAACCATTGAAGTCATAAAAGGAGAGATTAAAAAACGATAGATGGATTTAAAACGCAGTATACTACTATGTAATTATCTTGAATTCTGAATTCTATACCATGAGTAATTCTATCATCCAATTGGACGTAAATTATATGCCCGTGAAAAACCAAAAACTATTTCGAATCCCCGAAATCTCAATGATGCGAAGATTTTGGCTGGTTTTATTAGCCATGTTCATGTTTGTGGAAAGAGGTGAATCCCAATATTTCCCTCCACCTGAATCCCAGGGAAGTTGGCGTAAAAACACTTCTGACGAATTCCTTTTATCGCTGGGTGTGGACCCGGTGAGACTTGAGGAATTTGGCCTATGGAATGTTCAGGACGATTTCGGCGGTACTTCTATAGGTGATAAGAGTTGCATTGTAATAAAGGATGGCTGGATCATTGGTGAATGGTATGCAGATAAAGATGGCCGGCTTCAAACCGTTGAAGCTTCCAGAAAAAAGATCAACTGGATTGCTTCGAATAATAAATCAGTAGCCATTATTTTGTTCGGTGCGGCTTTAAAAGATCGTGGGAAATGGAATATCCCGGAAGACCTTTCCCTGGAGAGTAAGGTATATGATAAAAGATGGCTTCCGGAAGGATTCCCCTTATCTGACCCTAGAAAAGCATCCATAACCTTTGACATGCTTTTGAGACATAGACATACATCCGGAATCAAGCCGGAAAGTATGGGAATAGAGCGAGGAGGTGGAAGAAGTTCCATTGCCTATACAGTTGGGAGACATGAAGAGTTTAAGGATGCATCGATCTTATTTTATGACCCGGGACATCCTGAACAAATATTACCCAAATCGTCTTATACCAGTGTTGGTTATAATCATCTCACGGTGATTTTTCGAAACCTGGTGGGCAAACCAGCCTGGCAATACCTGGAAGAGAAAATACTCACTCCAATCGGTGTGACCCAACACGGATACTATACCGAAGTGGAACCACAATACATTCCCTGGTTAAAAGAAGATATTAGATGGCTGGCCTCCGGAACCGGTGGACTATCACTATCGCCAAGAGAATATGCCAGGGTTTCATATCTTTTATTAAACGATGGGAAATGGGGAGATATTCAAATTACCCCTGATGGCTGGATTGAGCGATTCCGATTGTCAACGCACTATGCCAACATGAAAAGAAACATAGAAGGATGGTGGACTCAAACTTATGACCGGTATGGTCCAGGGTTCCATGCTGTCATCGAGACTACTCCAGATGACGCTTTCACCATAGGCGGGGCTGGAATGAGTTGGGCAGTGATTGTTCCATCACAAAACCTGATTGCCTTAAGAAGTAGCAGAGTTTCGGGAGTACCTTGGGACCCCGTGGTAGCTGAATTCCACAGGAAGTTATCCAGATCTCTTATTGGTGAAAAACCGGAACCAATAAATCGTAGGAAACAAGCGGAACTCGTTCAAAACCAGGCGCTACCTGGTCAAATCATAATTGATCCTGAAAATCCCTCAAAGTTGGCTTACAATCGTGATACTGATCAGGATGGTTCCTTTCTTTATGTGTGGACCGGGAGATCCGGAGGGTTTCTTATTTCTGGGTAAACGACAGGAAGATGGCACCATGGAGGGTAGCATACAGGAAGAGATCATCGACCAGCTCAGAGAAAACGGTGGGAACAGTATGTATCTGCAGGCTGTGCGTACCCATGGTGGAGATGCAGTCGATTCCGCAGATCCTGGATTTGAAAACCCATTCATAAATGGAGACCCCCATCTAGGCCTGGATGAAAGCACCCTGGACCAATGGGAAGGGTGGTTCTCCAAAATGGATGAGGCTGGAATTACTATTTATTTCTTTTTTTATGATGATGGCGCTAAACCATTTGGCTATGGCAATGGAACCGTAAGCCAGGAAGAAAAAGCCTTCTTTGAAGCCATTGTTCATCGCTTCAAGCACCACAAACATTTAATTTGGTGTATTGCAGAGGAGTATCAGGAAGGCATGACCTTTGGACATGCTTCTGAGTTAGCCAGCATTGTGGATGCAGCTGATGACCATCATCACATCACAGCGGTGCATCATGGCTCAGGTGATAACCTGATGGATTTCAGGCTTGATCCAAATATCATCCAGTTTGCTCAACAATCAAGCGCTAGTTCTCCTCAATCCCTCCACACAGATGTTTTGGAGGCGGTTAAAGACGGAGCCGGTTCCTGGAATGTGCTGTTGACGGAAAACTCCAATGACAAGAACAGGGATCATTATTGGTCAGTAGGTTTGCAGGATCGAAAACAAGTACGACTGCGCAACTGGAGTGTAGCAATGGCCGGGGCTTCAGTTATGGTCTATGGTACCTGGACGGCAGCAGCACCTGATGCGGATATGCTCAAAGACATGAGAATATTGCAAGAATTTATGGAAGGCATCCCGGACTTGAATCAAATGATTTCCAAAGATATTATTGGATTTGACGCCACTGATTATGTTTTAGCGGTGCCAGGTAAAAGCTACATTGCTTACTCCAGTGAACCCAACGGGAAAATGGCACTTAGATCTCTGGGTTCCGGAGAGTACCATTTAAAGTGGCTGGATTGTGCAACAGGCAAGATTGTAGAACAAAGAAATGTTCAAATAAACCAAGGAAGCAATAGTCTTCAAATTCCCAAGGAGATTGTTAATGAAGTGGCGCTTTACATAATAAGAGAGGACCACGAAATTATGTTTGTTAAATAGAAATACATGAAAAAGAAATTGGCTTTAGTGCATACGGTTAATTGGTATAGCAAGGTTATTAATCAACCATTTGCCATTCCATGGGCAGCAGACCACCCTGAAGTGGAGATTATAAACATTATGGACGACTCTTTGTTAAAAGAATCAACGGACCATGGCGAACCAACCCCGGAAGTCATTCGAAGAATGATACATTATTTCATGGCCGCGGAGGCAACTGGTGCAGATGTAATTATGAGCACCTGTACTACTATGGGACGGGCTACACAAATTGCCCGCGACTTTGTCAATGTTCCGTTGTTCAATATAGATGAACCCATGGGCAGAGAGGCTGTATTGCAAGGAACAAAACTGGGTATATTAGCAACGGTGCCAACCAGCGCTCCGGCCACCCGGCGCCTGCTTGAGATGGAGGCAAAAAAAATAAATAAAGACATAGCCATAGAAATTGTAATCAATGAAGAGGCCTTTAAACATCTGTTGGCAGGAAATATTGAAAAGCACAACCAATTGGTTTATCAGGAATTAGACCAGTTGCAAGACCTGGTAGATGTCCTGGTATTAGGACAAATCAGCTTGTCCCAAATAGTTCATGATACCAAAGTTCCAATGCTGCAGGTGGGACCCACAGGATTTGCTGAAGCATCTCGTTTATTAAAACTATAGGAATCTACTTCCGACATTAAGGATGGCTTTTCAAAAGAGATATTACTTCTTTGCCGGATCATTTCTGTTGACCTTGTTACTTTACATTGACAGGGTATGCATTTCTACTGCCAAAGATTCCATCGCCGAAGACCTGTTACTCTCTGAAATTCAAACAGGATGGATGTTAGCCTCCTTTGCCCTTGGATATGCTTTGTTCCAAGTACCGGCAGGTTCCTTAGGTGATCGATATGGTCCTCGAAAAATACTGTTTGGCATAATAACCTTGTGGTCTCTTTTTACTGCACTAACTGGAGCGGCCTGGAATTTCATCTCTGTCCTATTAACCCGGTTCACTTTTGGGGCTGCGGAAGCAGGGGCATTCCCCAACATTTCCCGAGCTGCATTTTCATGGATCCCCATGAAAGAAAGAGGCATATTTCAGGGAATAAACTTTTCAGGCTCTCGATTTGGAGCTGCCCTGGCATTACCCCTGGTGGCAGTCCTCATCGATTCACTTGGTTGGAGAGTGGTTTTCTATCTTTTTGGTATTATAGGGGTGATCTTTGCCGTCCTTTTTTTTATTCTATTTAGGGACACTCCTGAGGAGCATCCTGCTCTTTCAGAGAAAGAAAAGAATTACATAGTCAATCACAGGCAAAAACAAAGTAACTCCCGAACCAGTCAGACTATAAATCTGATGTCCTTCTTCAGGTCTAAAATGATATGGCTTGCTATGGGTCAATACATCGGAAGTAATTTTATTTTCTTTTTTACACTTACCTGGTTATTTCCATACCTAAAACAGAGGTTTGGTTTGGACATGCTGACCACCGGTTTCATAGCCATGCTGCCCTTGCTTGCCGGGGCACTGGGTAATTGGACATCAGGGTTTATGGTTGACTATATTTACCAAACCGGTCGTTGGAAGCTATCCAGACAAATCCCTGCAATCATCGGATTTTTACTGGCTTTAGTCGGCATATTGTTAAGTCTCTATATGACTTCAGTTTCCGGAGTGATTTTCGGGTTATCATTGGCAGTCTTTGGTGCGGATATGACTTTAAGCCCTTCATGGTCGTTCTGTATTGATATAGGTAAGAATAACGCTGGAGC